>JABSOH010000003.1:5683-39579 GCA_013216065.1 Alphaproteobacteria bacterium | reverse complement strand
CGGCTCCGGTAACATCGTAAACCTCACGTACTGTTGCGGACAGGTAATGGTGTTTGCCCCGATCGGAGCTGTGGTTATCTTTATGGCAGAACAAACTCATGCCCTCTTCCGAGCGCGTCAGGACGATCCCGCCGAGGTCATATTGTTGGCAGGTGGTGCTAAGAGCCGTACTGAGACCTGGGTCGGAGCTTGGGAACTCCCCGATCATGGCGCGCAATTCAGCGCGGTTCGGGGTCAAGTAATCCGCACCGCGATAGTACGGCAGGGATTGCGGCGCTGGATCAATCACCACGAGGACTTGTTGCGCGTGCGCGAGTGCGATCACTGTTTCCAGCATGGTTGGGGTTAAAACACCTTTGGCATAATCGGAAATGATCATCGCCTCACAATCAGGCAAAGCGCGACGCACGGTATCGAGAATGGTGTTGGCAGTGGTCTCCGCGATCGAATCGATCGTTTCGTGATCAAGGCGAAAAATCTGCTGGCCTTGGGAACGGAAGCGTTGCTTGATGGTAGTGGGGCGGTTGGTCTCGGACACCAAATTGGCTGTGATGTTGGCCGCCGCTGGGTTGTTCCGAAGTTCCTGGCGCAGAGTCTCAGCTGCGGTATCCGTTCCGACTACGCCCACCAGCACGGTCGGAATACGTAGTGCGCCAAGTGTCATGGCGGTGTTGGCGGCACCGCCGCATTGATTGCGGATATTTTCTTGGCGCATGACTGGAATCGGAGCTTCAGGTGAAATTCGGGCTACCTGTCCAAACACGGTCTGATCAAGCATGACGTCACCCAAGACCAGCAAGCGTGATCGTCTGAGGCGAAGCGGAATTTCAGTGCGGTTGAGGCGAGTCATTGGCTATCGAGGGTGAAAACAGAGTCGAGTACACCGTATAGCTGTCCTATCCAGTAATCAAGCCTCAGTAGGGTATCGCGTCCGATTCCGAGACGTTGAGTTGAGAGCGTAAACACGCCGTCTCGTTGCATTTCGGCAAATACGTTGCTGCTGTTTAGTGCCTGAAAAACGGTTTCTGTGGTGATTGAGGCGGGTAAAAATTCTGGCAACTCCATCAGAGATAAACCTGTGCAGAGACGCAAGCCCATCAATAGCCACTCTTGTACGGCGGCGGCGGGGGACAGGGTCTCGAGGCTTTCCAGCGCAGCTAGAGGTGCGCCTGGGTAGTTTTTGTGCCCCGTAAGCACTGCCTGTTGCCATGCCTTCGAATCAGGCAGCTTACGGGTGGCAAAGCGTTGACCTGAATGATGTTGGCGGCCGTGCGCACCGGGGCCAATGCCGATATAGTCTCGGGACAGCCAGACTCCGCAATTATAGCGCGACTGATGGTGTGGGCGGGCGTAATTGGAAACCTCATAATGCTGAAACCCGGCCTGCTCGACAAGATTGCGGCTTTGCTCCATCATGTCAGCATCGAGATCATGATCAGGCAAGCCTTGTAGTGGCCGGCGACCAAAGGCGGTGCCTGGCTCAATAGTAAGGCCATACAACGAGAGATGATCAATCGTCATCTCCAGCACCGCGCCAAGCTCAGCAAGCCATTCGTGTAAGCTTTGGTGCGGCGTGGCATAGATGATATCCAGCGCAAGACTTGGAAACAGCGCGCGCGCAGCCACAATTGCCTTGCGGGCATCTTCAGGTGAATGTTGGCGGCCAAGTCGTTTTAAACGCCGAGCATCAAAAGCCTGCACGCCGAGGGTCAGGCGGTTAATGCCCGCCGTCGCGAGCGCAGTGAATTGCTGGATATCTTCAGGATTAGCTTCGAGCGCAATCTCCAGATCCGGCGCACAGGTAAAAAGAGCCCGCGCCTCAGCAATCAAATCAGAGATGAACTCTGGCGGCATCATTGAGGGGGTTCCGCCGCCAAAGTGAATCGATTCCAGCCGCCAGTCCGCACCCCGCCACACTGCTTCTTGGGTAAGATCGCTGAGTAAGGCATCACCGAGCGCGCTGGCGTCTTGCTTGCGCCAGCGCTGCACGTTAAAATCGCAATATGGGCAGATCCGCCGACAAAACGGCCAATGCACGTACAAACTTAGCTGCCGGCTCATGACCTTAAGGTGGGCAAGGCCCGTTGCTGAAACTGAGTGAAAGCGCGCGCGCGGTGGCTGGTGTGGTCTTTTTCCTCGGGGAGCATTTCGCCAAAAGTGCGCACGTTGCCTTCGGGAATAAACACCGGATCGTAACCAAAGCCCTTAGTGCCACGTGGTGGCCAGCAAAATTCACCGTGAATCTCGCCGCGAAAACAGGCCTCACTGCCGTCAGGAAAGCACAAGGCCAACACGCAAACAAAGTAGGCTTCAGGGAACGCATTATCGGGCATTTCTGCCCGTACCTTGCCCATGGCGTGTAAAAAGTCCTTGCGTGGCCCCGCCCAGCGCGCTGAATAAATTCCCGGGGCATCATCCAATGCGACCACACAAAACCCCGAATCGTCCGCCAGTGCAGGCAAGCCTGAGACGGCGCTGGCAAAGCGGGCCTTTTGAAGCGCGTTGTCTTCGAAGGTCGCGCCATCCTCGGCCATCTCGCCGTTATGGTACTCTGTAATCGAGTCCAGCGTGATTTCATAGGGTGCTAGCAAGGACGAAAGCTCGGCAATCTTACCCTGATTCGCACTCGCAAGCAGCAAGGTGTCTTCGGCACAGAGGCGACGCATCATCAATCCTTGCGCCGGAAATGATCGGCATCTAATCCTAAAGCCTTGGTTTGCAAAGCCGTAATTTTTCCACAACTCTTTGCTGCCAACTGCATCATGTCGCTCAGCAGTTGCGGTTTAATCGGCGCGCCCTCGGCGGTGACCTGAACCTCAACCAGCCCGCCTGTGCTGCTAAAGACAAAATTGGCATCGGCATCGGCGGTTGAGTCTTCGCTATAGTCTGGATCGAGGCGAAGTTGCTTGCACATCAGCGCGCACGAGATTGCCGCAACACTGCTATGCAACACCGTTTCAGCGCGATTGATGCTCGCCAGCGCGCGATACAGGGCGATGAAGCTGCCATTGATCGCCGTAGTGCGCGTACCACCATCGGCGTGCAGTACGTCGCAATCGATCAGGATTTGCCGCGAGCCCAGCATGCCCAATGCACATACCGAGCGCAAAGTCCGTCCGATCAAGCGCGAAATTTCTTTGGAACGGCCATTGTCCAGCGATTTCATGCGTCCAATGCGCTCATGAGTCGCATTCGGCAGCATGGCGTATTCGGCGGTCAGCCAGCCCACACCGGTGCCACGGACGTGGGGCGGGACACGGTTTTCAATCCGTGCCGTACACAGTACCGTGGTTTCACCAAAACGCGCGACGCAAGACCCGTTGGCGTGATGCCCAAGCTCGAAGCTGAAACAGACCGGGCGAATATCACTGTTATTGCGATGGGTGCGAGGTTCAAGCATGTTATGGACTCTTGCTCCGTTGATCTGTCCACTACATGCGTCAATGCTGGGGGTAGCATCAAGCAGAATTTTGTGGTACGGTGCCTCCCTGTGGGTGTCTGTACGGTGTTGAGTAAAGAGTTTATAGTGTAGGCTGTACAGGTACTCCAGTTTGAAGGGGCAGAAGCTCCAGAGGAAATCGGGTTTTAGGCAGAAGGCTTGGTGGTAAACTACATATCACACAATGTCGCATCGGCTTTTCTGAGTTCAGGGAAGAGGCGATTGATTGCGCCAGAGTCCGTCCACGTAGAATACAATATGAGGTAACAATCATGGCAATAGAATTAACCGGGGCAACTCAACCTGTCCAGCAAAACTCCCCAACCACGTCGATGTCTCCGGCAAGTATCGGGAATACAGGTGTCATCAGCAAAACGCCTGATTCGGCGGTTACTCAGGCAGCGAAACCAGATCAGGCCGATGTTCACAAGGACGATGCCCATCGGCGCGAAGCGACCGGGGCTGTCAGCCTTCGCCGCAATGCGATGGGTGTGCCGCGCCTCGAAGAGATGGCAAGAAGCGGTGTGAGAACCGTGGTCGGATTCGATGTTTCCGAGGCCAAACATATCTATATTCGCATCCAAGATATCAACAGCGGCGTCGAGATTGCGCAAATTCCGTCGAAAGAATTTGTCCAATTCCTGCGCCAACGTTTCGAGGAGTTATCGGGCACGCATAACCCACAAAACACGCTTCAGCCTCGATCTAGCTGGTCTTAATCTCCCCGGTTTTTGATTGCGCTATGAAACCTGGCCGGGGTTCCGCGCCAGGTTTTCACGTGTTGTGATTCCCTCTGCTGGAGTGGTCTTCTGTTTTGATCGGAAGCGTGTCTAGCCGGGGAGTGGGTGCATCGCACCACGCGTCGTGTTATAGATTGTGTCAAGCTTGAATAATTACATCTGATTCCTGTCATGTCCAGTAGCGCCAATATTGTGGAGGGTCTGCGCGATCACCTGCGTAGGCTTGCGGGTCTTGAGCGCTCATACGAGTTGATGATCCTCAACTTTTCGCGATTGATGCCATACTATCGCCAAGGAAAGTTTATGACTGCGGCGCGGTGTTATATTGAGGATCGCTACGCCGTGCAGGGCAAGGTGGCTTTTACGTTGCCAAACCTTGATATCGTCCTAGTGTACGAAACGCCCGAGGATGCCCATCGCGAAAATCTGTTTTTCCACCTGCGCGAGTTGCTGGCGTTTGATCCCTTGATGAATACGCAAACCTTCGGCAAGGTTGATGGTTTATTTTTGCAGGTGTTTGATTTGACCAACCAGAATGCTGCGGCTCTTGCTGAGCTTGAGAATTTGGGTCAGACTATGTTGGCCTTCGAGGAACAAAGCAAAAAACGGCGCTCGGCCAAGGAATCTACTGTGGTGGATCACGACAGTACAGCGACCTACGTTAATCCGTCGGACGGTACGGTTGCCTCGACGACAGCGCGCAATCCAGCAGCCGAGGTCAAGCGAGTTTCGGCTCTTGCGGATCGTTATCGCAATCTCGATATTGCTTCGGTTTTGCGCCGAGAACTGGTGATTCGTCACGATCCGAATAGTGTGCAGCAATTTGTTTTTGCCTTCAGTCAACTTGATCCCTCGATGCTAAAGCTGATGACCTATCGTGATCAGCGCGTGGATGCCGACGACGCTTTGATGAATCGTTACCTTGCACACGTTTTGCAGTTTCGCTTACTCGACTACCTGATCAAGCACGAAGATAGTAGACTGCGTCGCGATGTCGCCTTGCCAGTACATCCTGAGTTAATCTTGGATCCACGCTTTACCCGTTTTGAGGAACTGTTGCTCAAGGGCGGACAATGTCGGGTGATTCTGCAATTTACTCTGGCGGACATCTATAGCGATTATCGTTTGTTTTACTTTGTTCGTCAGCATTTGCGACAACGCGGTTACCGTCTCGCGTTAGGTGATGTGCGTTACGAACTGCTTGAGACCGTTGATCTTGATGCCTTGGGGCTGGATTTTCTGTTTTTACGTGCAGATGCAGATTGGTCGTTTTTGGCTACAGGCGAGCAGACGACAATCATCAGTGAAATTGCTGAGATTGGGGCGGAAAAGATCGTTTTGACCAATTGCGTGCAGGAGAGGATTTTTAATTTTGCTCTTAAGAGTGGGATTAAACTACTGTGCGGAGATACGATTCGGGGGCGTTTTGATCGTTCACGCTCTGGGCAAGGTTTCCGCGAGAGCGAGAGCGCGGAAAGTTTGTTACTCGGCGAGGGTATGCGTCAACGTAGCCGCGCATGATGAGCGACGAGCTTGGGTGGCGGCTTGGAATGCTGCCGTTGATTTTGCTGCTGGATCATCTTTTTCGCGATCCGGTGCGCGTGATGGGCATGGTGCACCCGGTGATCGTGATGGGCAATGCGATCAGCCGAGTGGAAAGATTGTGTGCGACGCAAGCAAAAAAACCGATTGCACAACTGCTGATGGGTGGAGTTGCGGTAGTGCTGGTACTTTTGGTGCTGGTACTGCCGGTCATGGTGCTGGAATTTGTGGCAGGTGCGATCCTTGATGGGTGGCTTAAGTGGATTTTTGGCGTAGCAGTGGCAGCGTGGTTGATTGCAGCGCGTGGGCTGTACGATCACGTCGAGCAGGTGCGTGCACATGTTGCCCAGAACGATGTTCCCAAAGCCCGCGCGGCTTTGATCAATCTTGCTGGGCGCAAGACGGATCGTCTAGACACGGCGGCGGTGTTGCGCACGGCGGGAGAGTCGCTGGCGGAGAATTTCTCTGACGCGGTAGTTGCGCCTTTATCGTACTACGTGCTGTTCGGCCTGCCGGGTATCGTGGCCTACAAAGCCATTAACAGCCTCGACTCGATGTGGGGCTATCGCAACGAGCGCTATCTGTATTTCGGACGATTGGCGGCGCGGCTTGACGATGTCGCGAACTTGATTCCAGCGCGCTTGAGTGCGCTGTTGTTGTTACTCGCGGGGTTAGGGCTTCGACGCGTGCCATACCTAGAGAGTTTACGCACGGTTTGGGCAGATGCACGCCGCCACCCGTCCCCGAACGCGGGCTATCCAGAAGCTGCCATGGCAGGCTTGGCAGGCTTACGTTTTGGCGGACCGCGCGAATATGATGGCGACATCATCGAGACGACGTGGCTCTGTTCTGGGCGTGAAGACTGGCGCACCGAGGACTTGGATTTTTGCTTGTGCTTGTATCGTTGCGCAATCACAGTACTCGTGTTGAGTACTGGAGTGATCATGATTGTGTACGGAGGATCGGGGTGAACGAAACGCATCTGGGTTTTTGGGATTCGCCACTATCGGCGCAACAGGTCGCTTTGGGTGGGAACAAGCTGGCTTTCCCGCGTAGTTGCGGTCATCGGCTGTTCTGGATGGAGTGCTTGGCAGATCAGGGCAATCGCTGGGTTGTGCGTGGCTGTGATGTGAGAACATTTCAGAACATGACGGCAGAGAATGAACAAACCGCGCGTGCTATCCAAACCCTGACTCCAGAAGGATTCTCGGTGGCCTCGAAGGTACACGAGTACGGTGGTATCGCTTATGGCGTTGCGAAAGGCTGTCTGGTTTGGATCAATAAATCCGATCAGGCCGTATATCGCTTTGATGGTGACGAACACGTCCGTCTTTTTCAGGACGATACTTGGAGATTCGGTGAGCCAGTGGTATGCGAAAACGGCGTGGTTCTCGTTGCCGAACACGCAAAAGACGATGCACTGCCAAAAAATCTGTTGATATTCCTCGACTGGCACGGCGAGTTGCGCGTGCTACATCAGGGGGAAGATTTTTACGCTGCCCCAATACTGGCTCCCGATACCTCATGGTTGGTGTGGATTACGTGGAACATGCCGTCGATGCCGTGGGAGCAAAGCCAACTCTGGCGGGCAGATTGGCTGCCCGAGGGAACAATTACAGAGCCGCGAAGCATAATCGATCTTGAGAACGTTGCGGTGTTCCAACCCGATTTTATTCCCGAGGGGGCATTGCACATTGTGGACGATCGTCGGGGAGTGGGGATGGTGACCTCGCCAAACCATCCCGATGCGATTAGCCGCCAGCATGCCGAGCATAGTCTACCGCTGTGGCAGTTGGGGATGCGCACCTATGCGGGGCTGGGTGATGGTGAATACGTCATGGCGAATGCGCAGGATGGTGTTTGGAGTCTTGGTTTGGTGCGCGGGGGTGAATATGTCACACTGGACATTGACGGTGCGCATGTATCAGATCCGGTGATGGTCAACTCGGGTTTTGCCGCGCTGATTGCGCCACTCGATAGCCCAATGCAATTGCGCTACTGGCCATTGGGACGTTGCGAATCGCAATTTTCGGTGATGATCCACGCAGCTGCCGATCCGGTTATGCCAGAGTGGGCGGTACGGCCAGAGTCACTGAATTTTGCGGGGCCGTGTGGCATAGTACAAGGCTATTTCTATGCTCCAAAACGCATTGTAGCGGAACAATTGCCCCCGGTGATCATCAAAAGCCACGGTGGGCCGAGTGGGCAAACCGACCCGAGGTTTAACCTCAAGCATCAGTTTTGGGTTTCGCGCGGCTTTGCAGTGTTCGACATCAACTATAGCGGCAGCACGGGCTTTGGCCGAGCCTATCGCGAACGCTTGCAGAGGCGGTGGGGCGAGTTGGATGTTGCGGATTGTATCGCGGGTCTCGAATTTCTGATTGCCGATGGACGGGTTGCGCCAGACAAAGCCTTCATTAGTGGCAGCAGCGCGGGCGGTCTGACCACGCTCGGCTGTCTGTGTGCATCGCACCTGTTTGCGGGCGGGGTTTGTGCCTACGGCGTGGCTGATCTTGAGAATCTTGCCGCAATCACCCACAAATTCGAAGCGTGTTATCTCAATAGCCTAGTGGGCACCTTGCCCAAGGACGCAGCGAGGTACCGCGCGCGCTCACCGCTCTATCACGCCGCAAAGATCAGCGCTCCGGTACTGTTCTTGCAAGGCAGCAAGGATGTGGTAGTGCCGCCAGCCCAGACCGAGTCCATGGTGAACGCCATCAGGAGTCGTGCTGACGCGCCCGAGGTTGAGGTGGTGTACTTCAAGGGCGAAGGTCACGGTTTCCGTGACCCTCAAAATATTGTCCGCGCACTTGAGGCCGAGCTTGAGTTCTATCAACGTCAATTACGCAAGCTTGGCTAGGCGTTCACGTCGACGACAACTCGGCCTTTGACTTGTCCTTTCAGGATGTCACGCCCAAGGCTGGGGAGGTCTTCGATGTGGGCATCGGTGATGATGGTTTCGAGTTGACCGCGATCAAGCAGAGTGTCGATGCACGCCCAGGCAGCGTTCGGATTCAAGAGGATGATTGACGATTTCGGCAAGTTCTTCGCGTGGGATAATCTCGGTTGCGCCGAGGGATTTTAGATAGTCCGCGGTTTCGGCACGCCCGGTAACGACGGCAACACTGAAGCCGATTTTGGCGAGCAATGCCGTGGCGATTGAGCCAACTCCGCCGCTCGCGCCGGTGACTACGACAGGTTTTTCTCCTAGTGCAACACCGTGGGGGGCTTCGAGTGCTTTGATGGCCAAGCATGGCGGCTAGTCCTGCAGTGCCGACGACAGCCATGGCATGACGTGTGGAAAGGCCTTCCGGCAAGTTTCATCAGCCACTCGCTCCTTGACGCGGGCTTGTTGGGCGTAACCGCCCCCGCGCACTTTGGCCGACCCCCCATCCGGTGAGAACGACACGATCACCCGGGGCAAAATTAGCGTGATCCGAGTTTTTCACCATTCCCGCAAAATCGATACCCGGCACATGCGGATACCGACGCACAAGGCCGCCACCAGAGCCGAGACAGAGGCCGTCTTTGTAATTTAAGGTTGAGTACTCTACGGCCACGATGACATTGCCTTCGAGCAGTTGATTGTGGGTAATGTACTCCACAGCCGCAGAGGCCGCGTCGTCATCTTTGCGAACGATCAAGGCACGAAAAGCCATAATATTTTCTATGATAATTGTCCATTATGTAATTGACTTTGCCTAATCTTGAATTATGTAAAAATCATTGAATACCCGGCGGTTTTTGAGTGCGTCATAGATGATCGTCAGTAATTTTCATGCTGCAAGATGTAAAGATCAGTGCGCTTGTACCAGCGTCGTGCACACGAGCTTGTTGCCTCGCTTGGGTGATGCGTCGATTGGCTGACCCGTAGTACAATCTCAATATAAGTTGCGAGTTTGTCAGCACTGGTCAAGTTATCCACATTGCCGATACCTGAGAGTAGTACCGCAACTGAGCAAGCGCCGACACCTCTGACGCTGTCAGCCCATCAAAGCCGTCCATTTTCTCAGTTGCTGTTTCGATAGCATTATCCAGTTTCGTGAGTGCGGTCGTCAGGTTCAGGGTCTACTCACGTAAAGCGTCATGTTCAACACATTCAAGCTGTATGAACTAGCTAAGGTCAAACGCTAATAGTTTCTTCCGGCTTGCCAAACCTTCTTTTTTGAGCCTCATCCCCGGGTGATTATAAGAACGTGGATCTTGTTCAGTAGCAACGTGCGGCTCTTCACAAAACTGTCACAGGTCTGAACCAGTGACATCAACTTGGCCTCAGCCACAGATTTCAAATGCGTCTCGGGCAACATATCTTTGGAAAGAAAGAATACCAAAGTCCTGGCATCGTTGCGATCCGTCTTTTTTACCGATTGGAGGATCACCTGGAACTGACCCAGGTTCACCACTACGATCCGGTCGAGACACGGGCACACCTCATCACAGAATCAGGAAACATGACTCATCGCTTCCGCCAACTCATCGCCAAGCATCAAGACGATAAATCATAAAAGAACTCGTATGGTGGTCGACCCCGACATACGACATTTGTTATTCTCCTGGATGGTGAGAGGTTGAACTCCGAAAGAGGCGTGAACGACTAAACCAAACTCCCACTATGTCAAGGTCTCTTGAGAAAGCTGTTCGGAAACAGGCGCAGGTATTCTCCTCTACAGGGTCACAATACCCTAACGTGTCATCCAGCCTGAAACCTATCCACCTCCCCTCATTCTCTAACAAATTCAGGACGTCTAGCCGATCACAAATCATTCATACCTTACTCCTTAAGTGTTTAGGCTAAAGGTTAGGGCCAATGCTTCTCTGTGAAACATAATGCGCGATATCGGCGCAGAATTTCAGCACACTGTTGTTGCTTGACAGCCCAGAGTGCACAAGGCATAAGTGCAGCACTCATTGACAGCACACCTGCCCAGGTGGCGGAATTGGTAGACGCGCAGGTTTCAGGTACCTGTGATGGTGACATCGTGGAAGTTCGAGTCTTCTTCTGGGCACCACTTTAGGTTTATCTAGATAATTAGAAATCCATGAAAAACCACCAAAAACCTTGTAAAATATAGGTTTTTTAGGGTTTGAACAACTAAAACTATTTACTTTTGTCGAATATGTGCCATACAGGTCCTGTCATTATTTGTGATCAGATGTGATAATGGATGGTGACAATCAGAGAATATCGCGGTCGATTTTAGGTGCACAGATCCGCCGCAAAGATTTCAAATCCCAGAACAGGCCTTTTGATCAGATTCAGGATACAAGTCTGTAGGCTTTTGAGCACGGACTAGCGACCAAGAATGGTGATCGATTAGTCCTTCAGGGTAAAATCTTCAATCAATGCTCTGGATTCGCCACGCGATTGAGGTCACACCAAAGAAAAAAAGTGTGCAATAATGAAGCCATGCGCATTGGAAGATTAAAACGTGTCGGTTTTGCATTTTCGCCATTGCAAGACTTAACACCTGATCATTTTCAGCAATGGACTGGTGATAAAGTCAGACGGGCTTGTCCCTCAAAGGTCAACCATGATTTGAGCCTGATTTCTGCAGCGCTAAATGTTGCGATCAAACACGGTGCTGGCCTGATAAAAACCCGCTATTGGGTGCAGACAAGGCATTACTGACCAAACCGATCAACCAGAACGTCATGCAGAGCAGAACTATATTCACCAGAGTCTATTTTGGGCGGCTTTCTTCTGAATGTTAACCTTGCGTTGCAGCCCGCGTTCGATCTTGAGTGCTCCATGATAATCAATGCAGAAATACAGTCGAATTGTTACTTTTGCTCATCGCTGTAGTCTTCATCACCTTGGGATAGAGCCATGAAGGAAACTCTTTACCGATGGTGCCATAAACACGCGCTGGCCGATGTATTCGCGCGGTTGTTGTTCTGCGGTGTTTTTTATGAGGATTCGAAGATGCCCACCCTAAATCAGCCCGATAGTGCGTATCCGCGCCGAAACATGAATTTCGTTTTGCGAGATCACCATGATGTTCGGATTGAAACGCTCGATCACCGTACGCACGTATGGCCGGATTGCCGGACTGACCAACATTACCGGAGAAATTCCACGCTCATTTTGCTCCTGATAGACCTCTTTGACGCGTTTGGTGAACTCTTGCAAAGCACTCGGTGCCATCGCAAGTTGACGTTCCCCATCTTCATCCACCACCGATTCGATGAAGCTTTGCTCCCATTCAGGACTTAGAGACACCAACATGATGATGCCGTGTTCATTGACCACCGAATTCGATATCTGCCGCGATAAACGCGCGCGGACATGCTCGGTGATATACAGCACGTTCTTGGTGTAACTACAAGATTCGTAAACTCCTTCGAGAATCGTCGGTAAATCGCGGATCGAAACCCGCTCTTGCAGCAAATTTTGCAATACCCGTTGCACACCGCCCAAAGTAATCGCGCTCGGAATCAAGTCGCCAACCAGTTTACTGTGCTGCGTTGGTAGCTCATCGAGTAGTTTCTGGGTTTCGCCGTAAGAGAGCAACTCGTGCATGTTGTTCTTGACCAACTCGGTCAAGTGCGTCGTGATCACCGTCGAGGGATCAACCACGGTATAGCCACGAAACATTGCCTCCTCGCGCGAGGTTTCGTTGATCCACGTTGCCGGAAGGCCAAAGGTCGGCTCAATACCAGACTCGCCAGCAATGGTGATTTTCTCGCCACGCGGATCCATTGCCAATAACATGTTGGGACGCAAGTCGCCACGTCCGGCCTCAATTTCCTTGATCACCACCACGTAGCTGTTCGAGGGCAATTGCAGATTGTCCTGAATCCGGATCGCTGGCATGATGAACCCGCACTCCGAGGCGATTTGCCACCGCAATGCCTTGATCTGATCGGTTAGGCGGTATTCGTTGTTGGCATTGATCAGCGGCAACAGGCCATAGCCCAATTCAAGCCGCACCAGATCAATCTGCAATGCACTCGAAATAGGTTCTTCAGATGGCAAAATCAGTTCATCATCAGCGATGGCATCGGCCTTATCATCCTCGCGCTGATTACGACGATAGATGTAATAGCTTAGCAAAGCCGTGAGGCCACAAAGAAATAGAAACGGCGCGAACGGCAATCCCGGCGTGATGGCTAGACCGAACAGCACCACTGAAGACAACACCATCGCCGAGAAGTAATTGCTGAGTTGCCCGAAAATCTGCTTGTCGGTAGCTTCGGCGCTTCCACTAGATTTGGCGACCAACAAACCCGCCGCCGTCGAAACCACCAACGCCGGAATTTGAGTCACAAGGCCATCGCCGATGGTCAACAAAGTATAATTCTGCGCCGCATCCACCAATGCCATATCGCGTTGCACCAGACCGATAATGATCCCACCGACGATATTGACCAGCGTGATCAAAATTCCGGCAATGGCATCACCGCGGACAAATTTTGATGCCCCGTCCATCGCGCCGAAAAACGCGCTTTCTTTTTCAAGGATCGAGCGTCGCTCGCGGGCTTCGTTCTCGTCGATCAGCCCTGCCGACAAATCCGCATCGACCGCCATTTGCTTGCCGGGCATCGCATCCAAGGTAAAGCGCGCTGTCACCTCAGCGATACGCCCGGCACCCTTGGTGATCACAATAAAGTTGATGATCACCAGAATCGAAAACACGATAATCCCGATAACGTAATTACCTCCAGCGACAAAGCTACCAAAGGCCTGGATCACCTGCCCGGCAGCATCAGTTCCTTCGTGACCGTTGCTGAGGATCAGGCGTGTTGAAGCGACGTTCAACCCCAGCCTGAGCATGGTTGCAAGCAGCAAAATGGTCGGGAACGCACTCAACTCAAGCGGTGTAACAACAAAGATTACCGCCATCAGAATCACGACGGAAAACGCGATGGATATCGACAAGGTGAAGTCGAGTAACCAAGTCGGTAACGGGATCAACAACAGAGTCAAAATCGCCAGAATGCCCACGGGAAGAATGTAATCCGCTCGGCCACGAATCATCCCAAGCCCACTTTGTAGGCGCGGACTGTTGCCGATGACCTGACCCAAGCCGCTCAATAGGCTTGAGGCATTTTTCGAGGGCTGTTGCTCGCTCATGGAACTTTACTCGCCACAAATGGCAAAGCCCTCTTCGGTGTATTTTTTCAACTTATTGCGCAAAGTGCGGATCGAGATTCCCAAAATTTTTGCCGCCTGAGTGCGATTCCCGGTGTACTGATCGAGGGTATTTAAAATCAATTCGCGCTCAACATCATCCACCGTTCGCCCAACCAAAACACCTGACCCAAGATGCATCTTGACTGTATCCGCCGAAGTTCCGGGCAATTCGGAAGTATCTGCCTGCGGCTCGCTGGCCTTGAATTGCTTAGGATTGAGCAGAATCGAATTGGCGTCAAGGTACTGACCTTGCGAAAACAACACCGAACGATGCACGGTATTTTCCAACTCACGGACATTGCCCGGCCAGCTATAGGCCACGAGTTTTTCGCGCGCCTCCTTCGAAAACGGACGGTAAGCTACGCCGTTGTCCTCGGCGTAGTGTTTGGCAAAATAATCGGCCAATTTCGGAATATCACCCACGCGTTCACGCAAAGCCGGCAGGATCAGGGTCACCACGTTCAAACGATAATACAAATCCTGGCGAAAGTTGCCCGCCTCAACCTCTTCAAACAAAACCCGGTTGCTCGTCGCCAGCAGCCGCACATCAACCTTCACCGGAACATTACCACCAACACGGTCGATCTCACGCTCTTGAATCGCACGCAACAGCTTGGCCTGCAAATGCTTGGCCATCTCGCCGATTTCATCAAGCAGCAAAGTGCCACCATGCGCCGCCTCAAACTTCCCGATCCGGCGCGCCGTCGCACCCGTAAACGCCCCCTTCTCATGGCCAAACAGTTCCGACTCCAACAAATTCTCTGGAATCGCCGCACAATTAACTGCAATAAAGCTCTGCTGCGCACGGTTGCTTTGTTGGTGCAGATGACGCGCCAGACCCTCTTTCCCGGTTCCAGACTCACCCAAAATCAACACCGAGGCCGACGAAGCCGCAATCCGATCTGCCTGCGCAATCAAATCATGCATCTTCTGGTCTTCGTAGATGTAGGCCTGACTCTCTTCGGCGATAGCCTCAAACACCGCAGCTATCAACTTTGCATCCGGGGGCAACGGAATATACTCTTTCGCCCCAGCCTGTATCGCCGCCACCGCTCCGGCAGCATCGGTGGCATCAATCCCACAAGCAATCACCGGGGCAGCAATATGCTCACGCTCCATGGCACTGATCAACGCCGGAACATCCGTGCGCACATCCGCCATCACCACATCAACATCACCATCAGTGCGCAACACCCCAAGTGCACGCGCCGTATCCGAGGCCGAAATGACCCTAGCACCCCGCTTCAAGGCAATATCCCCCGCGGTCGCCATATGGCCTTCCAACATCCCGACAATCAAGAGTTTCATGAAAATTCCAGCTCGGCTACTTTGCTACGCGTCTAATCGAAGAAATTGATCTTCTCCGCATCCGACAGTACGGTGTTCAACATCATTTCAAGACGTCGGGGGTTGTCCTGCTTAGCCACTGACCCGATGGCATACATGTACATCGCGTTGATCTGCGTCTTTGTATCCATATTCTGGTCGAGCTTCGTTGCCAACGGAGTAAAAAGCATGTTCGCCATCACTGCACCATAAAACGTCGTCAACAACGCCACCGCCATCGCCGGGCCAATCGAGTTCGGATCATCAAGGTTCGCCAACATCTGCACCAGACCAATCAGTGTACCAATCAGCCCCATCGCCGGCGCCAAATCAGCCGCTTTACGCAAGATGGTGCCAGAAATAGCGGCCTCCTCTTCTTCAGAGGCAACCGACTGTGCAATGATCTGCTTCACCACATCCGGCGAAGTGCCATCGACCACCATGCTGAGTCCCTGTTGCAACAAAGGTTGGTTATCGAGCGTCAAAAGCATCTCCTGGATCGAGAGTACGCCTTTTTTGCGCGCTTGATCGGCAACGGTCAGCAATTGCACCGCAACCTGGGGGGCAGGTAAGGTTTTCGCCATAAACGCCGAAGCCACCTGCTTAGCACCGATTTTCAGCTTGCCAAAAGAATAGCACGCTGTCACCAGACCAAAAGTGCCTCCCACCACGATCAGCACCGAAGGAATATCGACAAATCCACCCGGCGCTGCCCCTTGAAAAATCGCCGCCAACACCAAAGCAATCGCCACCAGCAGGCCGATGACCGTCGCAAGATCCAGCCCCGCTTTTGCTTCGACTTGAGTAAATTCAGTAGTTTCTATTGCCATAATCCAGTCTCTTAAGGGTTAGACCTCTTAAGGGTTCGTTTCATAACGGTTTCCCTTCTCATTTTCGGTGTCACGGACTATGCCACCAACCACCAAACACACTGAACGCCGCACACCCTAAGCCTGCGCCTTATCGGTTTTGATGATCTCAGTCATCGTGATCCCAAGACGCTCCTCAACCACTACCACTTCGCCGCGTGCGACCAGACGATTGTTCACCCAAATGTCAATCGCATCACCCACCGCACGATCCAACTCGACCACGTCGCCCTTGCGCATCTTCATCACGTCCTTGACCTTCAGGCGCGCATTGCCCAAAACCGCCGACACCTTGATCGGAATATCGTACACCGACTCAAGGTCACGCCCGCTGTTCGGCGTGTCCATTTCTTCCATCAACGGATCGAGAAAATCGCCGTCCTTGAGTGGCTTCTGCTCCTCGGACTCCGGTAAAATATCACCGCCTTGATTCTCCGCGTCGCTTTGAACCTGATCCTCGCCACGATCGTTTGACATGCTGTACTCCTATGATAATTGTCCATTATATAATTGACTGTGCTTAATCTTGAATTGTGTAAATTCACTGAATACCTAGCGGCTTTTGAGTATGTGATACTGGCTGAAGTTAAGCGCCAACAGTTTCTTCAGATTTCAAACGCGTCCTTACCCGTCGATTCAAGCACCAGGCCATCGCCAACATCAGCCTCTGAAAGCCGATAGATTTCAAAGCTCCCCGACTCGTTCGCATCAAGACAACAAATCATAAAAGAATTCGTATGGAGATCGACCCCGATAGATGACATTTGTCATTCTTCTGGGTGGTGAGAGATGGAACCTCGAAAAGGGCGTAAACGGCTAAACTAAACTCCTAATACTCAAAGCCTCTTGAGAAGGCTGTTCGGAAACAGGCGAGGGCTATTTTCCTCTGCAGAGTCACAACACCCTGACGTATCACCCAGCCTGAAACCTACCCGTCTCCCCAAATTCTCTAACAAATTCAGGGCGTCTAGCCAGTCACAAATCATTCATACCTTCTCCTTTAAAACGCCAATCTCAAAATATACTCTGTTCGTTAGTTCACCTGGATTCCCATGCTTCATGGCTCAGACCTGCGTTGTCAACGCCTGATCTCGCGCTTTTTGCGCATCAAAATCGCTGATCGCACCATCAATAACTCCTTCCACCAAGCTCATCGTCTCGGCAAAGTTACGCTCAGCATACCCTCCACTCCAACTCAAACGGACATCCGTCGCGCCCATGCTCGCATCAGGACGAAATTCCAATTTTCTACGCCCCTCGTAGAGCCTTTCCAGCGGTGCCAACAACTCCTGCATTTGCCCAGCACTGTCCGCCGCGTATTCCACCACAATTTTTCTTTCGTCGCATAGGGTCCGCAAGCACTCCTCAACCACAGCCAGCACCTCGTCGCAACCGTGCGCCGCTACATATTTCGGCATCAAACGTTGCCACAACACTTTCGACATCTGCAAAACCTGCCGAGCGTAGTACTCGACCTCAATTTGATGCTGCTCAAAGAGCACTTCAAACTGATCTGCTAGCTGCTGGAAGAATTTTTCCACCACCGTATCATTGTCTTGCGCGGCCTGCGCAAAAAGCTTCTCCAATTCTTCCCGAGCCTGCTTCTCCCCTGCCTCAAATCCCTGCTGAACACCAAGCTTGATCCCCGCCCGCCGCACTTCTTCGACATCGGCCTCAGTGATCTCTGGCTCCGGTGGCCGATCCGGCAGTTCCTCCTCGGGAATCGAATCAAAGCTCGCGAACTCAAAAGTCTGGGGCATCGCCATGGTACTATATTCTCACCTGTACTGCTGGATGCAGAAGATCAATACACAAAATCATCTTCGCCCCCATCTTCAGCAATAACAATCTGGCCACGATCCGATAGGTCTTTCGCCAAGGTGACAATCTCTTGCTGCGCCTCTTCGACATCGCGCACACGCAACGGACCCGTCGCCTGCATATCCTCTTTCATAATCTTTGCAGCACGTTCCGACATGTTACTCAAGAACAAGTCGCAAATCGCATCCGAAGTGCCCTTCAGTGCAACCACCAATTGATCCTTGTTGACCTCACGCAACAGCACCTGCACAGATGGCCCTGGCAGGTTCGTAAGATCGTCAAAGGTGAACATCAACTTCTTGATACGCTCTGCTGACTCTGGAGTCTTTTCTTCAAGGTAACTCATCAGCAGAGTTTCCGTCGAACGATCAAAGTGATTAAAAATATTGGCAATCATCTCATGGCTATCACGCTCCTGCGCCTTGCCTAGCGTCGACATGAATTCATTGCGCAGCGTAATCTCAATCGCTTCCAGCGCCTCATTCTGCACCGCGTCGATATTCAGCATACGCATCAACACTTCCATGGTGAGACTGTCCGGCAGTTCAGCCAGAACTCGCGCGGCGTAATCCGAATCCAGCTTCGACATCACCACCGCCACCGTTTGCGGATATTCGTGTTTCAAAAAATTCGCCAGAAGCTGCTCGCTGACATTATTCAGCTTCGCCCACATGGTTTTCCCTGGCGGGCCGTAAATCTCCTCGACAATATCACGCACACGATCAGGTTCTAAGAAACGCGACAGCATCTTACGCGTATTCTGTACCGTACCCAATGTCGTGTTGCGTCCACGCAAGGTGTTCGCAAAGTCCTCAAGCAAAACCTCGACAACTTCCCGATCCAGCTTACCCATCCGCGCCATACATTGTGCAATATCGCAGATTTCTTCGGTCTCCATATGTTGAAACAACTTTACGGCATTATCTTCACCAACCGATAGCATCAATACCGCCGCACGTTGCTGACCCGTGAGTGCTTCCAACATCATCCCTTAATACCCCTCAATCTAAGATCACATCCGGCACAATGCTCACTAATTGGCTGGCGACTCATAAATCCAGTGCCGAATTACCGCCACTGCATCCTCAGGACGTTCGTCGATAATCCTGGCAATGTCATCCAGCAAAACATCTTCGGTTTTCAACGTATCGACTCCTGAACTGATTGCACCGCCCGCCGTGATCAATTTTCCTTCAGAATCGTTCACCATTCCACCACCTGCTTGCATCTCAATGCGACCCGGAAAAGCCTCGACATCGTATTCGCCGGACTCCAGCGCGCGTTGATACTCATCACCGCCCTCGCCTGAGGCAACGGCCACCGCGTGTGATGCTGCTGTAAAGATTTTTTGCAACAATGGTCGCACCAACAACATGATCACCAACAGACCAAACACCACCAACAGCCCGGCTTCAAACAGACGACTTATTTGCGAAGTCTCAAAGCCAAAAAGCTTGTTGCCAAGCGCCTCAGGATCCATCACCGGCTCGACAAACTGCATGTTCACGACCTTGACCTGATCAGCGCGCTCAGCTTCAAAACCAATCGTCGATTTGACCAGTTCTTCGATTGCTTCAAGTTCAGTGGCCGTGCGAGGCTCGTAGATTTCGTTGCCTTCCGCATCAGTGACATAGCGGCCATCAACCAAAACTGCCACCGACATCCGGCGCACACCGCCCGGATTGATGAGCCTCGTGCTGGTAGTCCAGGGTATCTCAAAGTTATTGCGCTCCTCGGTGCGACTGACGTTCTCTCGCGAACCAACACGATTTTCAGCATCGGTTTGACCTGGAAGATTGATCGTAGTCGACACAACATTAGGCTCAAGATTGACCGCATTGTTGTGCTCTTCGATCATCTCGGCGGAACGCAGAGCCCCACCATCAGGATCAAAAGTTTTCTCCTCGATCTGCACCTGCGACAGATCCATTTCGATATTGACTTCCGCGCGCACCTTGCCGAAACCCATCGTGCTTTGCAGCAAGTCCTCAATACTGGTCTTAAGACGATCCTCGTGATTGATCCGCATGGCTTCCAATCTATCGGCACCAGAATAGGAACTGACACCGCCCATAGCGAGTAACACACCACGCTCGTCGATAATCGAGACCTTATCAGGCTCTAAATCGGGTACTGAAGACGACACCAAATGCTGCACAGCCACAATTTGACTGCGATCTAAGCGATAAGCTCCACGCATCCTGAGCACGACCGAAGCTCGGGCTTTACCTGCTTTTCGCGAGAACAATTTGCGCTCCGGCAACACAAGGTGCACCCGCGCTCCATGCACTGTATCCAGCGAGGCAATCGAGCGCGATAACTCGCCTTCCATAGCACGCTTGCGGTTGATCTCTTGGATAAAGCTTGAGGTGCCAATACCCTGTTCGCGGTCAAAAATTTCATTGCCAATATCCGTCTTCGACGGCAGGCCACGCTCTGCCAAGGCAAGCCTGATCTCTGGAACGTTTTCCGTCGGCACCAGAACCGTAGTACCGTTATTGCGCAAGCGGTAATCCAACTGCATTCGCGAAAGCTCGACTGTGATCTTATCGACCTCCGAGGGCGGAAGATCGGCGTACAGTGGCACTAAAATCGGCGCCGACAAACGCACAAACAGAAAAATAAAAAAGGCACCAAACAGCACCAACACCCCGCCGATAGCACTAAGACGAGCCGCACCGATATTGCGTATACCGGACATAAATTCTGACACTGACCCAACTCCTTTGAATGCTTCCAACCACAAACGGTTATACTCACAACTCGCTCGTCAGCCGCTAAACCGTACTCCTAATACGGTTACCACCCGCACCATGTTAGTATGCTCAAAACACAATATCTTCAGGTATAAAACGCTGAGAGAAAATACGACATGGGTACAACAGGTAATGAATTGCAAACACATTTTGAACATTTCATGCGAAATGCCAAACCGCACTGCACACCACCTGTTTCCTTACGTTACACATACGTCAAAGTGCTCACCAAGTCACTAGGGCACAGCCAAAAACATAAAAAATACCCAAGCTGGGCAATAAATATATTTATCGATTTTTTTGATATGCTGACACCTAATGGCAGAGAACTTCCGTCATACCTGCGCACAAAAAAAGCGGGGCCGTGCATTCCGCACAGGCTCGCTAAAGGCGATAACATACGTCGTTTAACGTTTCGCCCGCACCAATTCTTCAAGCATCTCATCGGCCGTGGTAATAATCTTGGTCGCGGCCGAGTACGCACGCTGGGTCACAATCATATCGGTGAACTCCGTCGCAAGATCCACGTTTGAGGATTCCAGCGTCGACGAAGTCACCCAACCCGCGCCTGCGCTACCCGCAGTACGGATAATCTGCGTGCCAGAACTGTTGGTTTTGCGGAATGCATTACCATCAACCTGCTCGAGGCGATTAGCACTGGAGAACACAACGGTGGGTACTTGCGCAAGCTTACGATTATCGCCAACCGAGAACGCAGCTTCAATCTCGCCAACAAAATTCACGCTAACGGACTTGAACGCCCCCGCCGTTGAGCCATTCTGATTGATCGAATAGATCGCGTGCGGGGAATCGTACGAGGTCATACCCGTATTGCCGCTTTGAGCCGCAAAGTTGAGTTGAGTGGTAACATCATCACTCACGCCAGTAAGATTAGCGGTTTTTCCGTTTCCTGCAAAATCGAAACTCAAATTAAAACCATTGTTGCTCGTGGTGCCAACATTGTTCACACCCGAGACGACAACAACCCCCAGCCCACCCAAGATACCTGCTGGAGAGGCGGTCAAACTGCTACCATCGGCCTTAATGGTGCCGTCCTCTGAAAATTGGATTTCTCCAAGATTATAGCTATCGGCAACCTCAACACTGAAATCCAACTGATTGCCGATCGCTACGGTCGCAAAATCGTAATAAGTGACTGGGCTTGCAAGCGCGCCGTCAGTATTGTGATTTTGGGCGCGCAAAGTAGTTGTAGGAGTCCCTGCGACCGCGGGAACTCCACCAGTATAATTGACCTTGATGTTTTCGTATGTAGTAGAACTGCCAGCAACACTCGTCGGGATCAGCTCACTCAATTGCAGACGCACCGAAGAACCATTTAATGTAATCCTATCCACCTTAATGATTTTGGCAGTGGTCATACCACCAGATTTCTCGTCGTAAGTCACTGTGAAAGTCGAAGGAGGGATAGTTGCCGTTTCATCAACAGGGGTCTCGAGGTTAATCTTAACGTATTGCACACCATTGGATACCGAGGAAATTGCACTCATAACATCTGGATTCGGGGTTTGAGCGTACTTTGTGATCAAAGCGGAATCGGTATCAATCATATTCGCGGTAACCGTATACGCCCGAGGTTTGGTGGTCAAGCGCGTGAAATTGACTTTCATCACGTGCGACGTACCCTGACGATCAAACACATCGACCGTAGCCGAGAAGGTTTCTGCCTCCTGGCTATTTGAACTGAGGTTGGCATTGATATTGATCGTCGTGGTGGCCTTCGGCGTTCCGGTAGTGTTTGAGATTGTGACCGGCTTCAATTGCCCCTCAAGGTTGGTCTGATCATAACCCGTGTTGGCGCTGTTACGCGGCCAAGCCAGCAAAATGTACCCGGCAGAGTTTTCCAGCAGACCATTTTTGTTCTTGCTGAAATCTCCAAGTCGCGTGTATAGCACCTCGTCAGTGTTTTCCCACTTGCCCGTGGTGACGTTAAACGCCGTACTACTGGATTTAGACACCGCAAAAAAGCCCTGACCATTGATCGCCATGTCGGTGTTCGACATGGTCTTGGTGATCTGCCCAACCGAAGTTGCCTTAAGGTTGGGGCGTGAAATCACCGAACCACCAGCAAAATTAGTGGCGGTGTTCGCGCCACTGACCAGCGTCGAAAAACTCGCTGCCGTGCGTTTGAAGCCGTTGGTGTTCAGGTTCGAGATGTTGTTCGACACCATCGCCATCGCCTGAGTTTGCGATTGCAATGCCGAAACTCCGGAACGCAGTGCACTGTAGAGACTCATAATCTTAACTCCTTGGAACTACTCAATCTGCGCTTCACCCCGTAGCCCAGACCACAGAAGAAAACATTCGATGCTCAACCAAGAAGCAATATCCTTGCCAAGAGACCAAGACCCTGAAATGAACCAGAAAATTTATTCAAAGAACGTGGGAACAGAGCCATCTCACGGCCACAAAAAACCGACCAGATTACTCCGGTCGGCTGAAAAAAACACGATTTGCGATAAAAATTTAACGCTTGGCGCGGATCACCTCATCCAGCATCTCATCAGCGGTGGTGATGATCTTGGTCGCGGCGGAATACGCACGTTGCACCACGATCATCTCGGTGAACTCGGTGGCGATATCGGCGTTTGAGGCTTCAAGCGATGCTCCCGCAACCGTACCCGAATCCCCGGTACCCGCCACACGACTAACGCCAACCCCAGCCGAGTCCGTAGCCTTGTAGGCATTTCCGTCGGCCACCAACAGTGAATTCGGATTGTTAAAGGACATCAACGGAATCTGCGCGAGATACTTCGGCGCACCTCTGGAGAAAATCGCCTGTAGCTCACCCCTGGCGTTAAACTGCACCGATTGCAAATCGCCCGAACTATTGCCGTCTTGATCAATCGAGTAGATCGTCGAGGCGCTCTCGTAAGACGTCATACCGGCACTCGCACCGCTCTTGGCAAAATTCATCGCAATTTTCACATCATCCGACGAGATCAGCGTCGCCGATTCACCGTCAGAACTGTGGTCAACCAGAATACTTAGTTCACCTAAAGCAACGGTTCCGGCCTGATAATAGCCCGCTGTCGCGGTACGCACGGCATCAGGTGCCGTCAGAGTTGGGTTCAAACCACTGGCATCGAAAGACAACTTTCCAATATCATAGTATCCGGTAAACTTGTGCCCCCCAGTACTTGCTGCGGCGTTTCCACGGACAGTCCCGAGAGCTGGTATTGTCAGCGTCCCTGTACCAGCGATCACGGGAGAGGCCGGTGCCGACGCGCGCTTATAGCGCAATGGGCTGCCACCAGTTTGGAAAAATTGCAGATTTTGCGCATCTGATGGGATGTCACCACTCAATGTCACCGTCACTTTACCACCGCGTATTTCGATCGTCCCAGCATCTAAAACGGTGTAAACCCCGCTGACACTGTATTCGACCTTGAAATTCGACACTGCAGTTCCTGAAAGCTCGACATCACCGCCATAATTCAGTTGAATTTGACGGCTGTTGGTGCCGAACTGCACGCCATAAAATTCTATTTGTTTGGCTGTACCGCCCACCGTCCGCCCACCACTCGCGGCTAGTGCATTCCCCTTGTTGATTAACTGCGCAGCACCCGAGGTGAGTCGCGCTTCGACAATAAATTCCCGTTTCGAGATTCCGTCCCCAACCTTGGTAAAACGGTATTCGATGTTCGAAATCCCGCCCTGACGGCTGTACATTGGCGCGGTCATGGTGAAACTCTTGCCTTCCTTGAGGCTCGCGTTCAGGTTGGCATTCATGGTGATAGCTTGGGTCGGCAAGGGCTGCCCGACGGTGCCAGCGACGTTCACTGCGGTGAATTCTGACACGAGGTTCGAGACATTGTAACCTGTATTCGAGGCATTGCGCTCCCATCCCAGCAAAACATAGCCCGCTGCATTGCGCAAATTCCCATTAGCGTCGGTGCTGAAATCACCAGCACGCGTATACAACACCTCACCGTTAGTTTTCCAGGTACCAGTGGTTCTATCCAGCGTAACATCATCGGCCTTACTGACCGCAAAGAAGCCTTGACCGTTCACCGCAACGTGGGTGTTGGTGGTCGAGGAAGTCACCTGCCCCGGCCTCGCCACCGATCGATCAGCGATTGCGCTGACGACACCGGCTGAGAACGAGCCTTGCGAACTGGATCCGACCAAGGATGAAAACCGCGCGCGTACCGCTTTATAGCCCGTGGTGTTCACGTTAGTGATGTTATCAGAAATCATCGACATGGCTTGAGTCTGCGAAAACAGACCCGAAACGCCTGAACGAAGTGCGCTATACAATGACATGAGACCGTATCCTTTACTGTTGTGCATTGATCATGAATTGTGGAGATCAACAAAAAAGATCAAAAAAATCAAACTATCCAAGCCTCTAGCAAAGCAATCTGTATGCCAAACCTACGATGACAGCTTGAACACTGGCGTTTCGCTGCTGATCACGGAACCAACATCGCTTGGATTATACAGTACGCCGTTGATCTCAAGACGAATTTCGCCATTATTAAACACCACGCGACGCACCTTCCCGGAATAGCCCATCGGAATTTTGTTGAAGGTGCTGCCAGTGACGCTGCCCGATCCGGCAAAATCAACCTGCATCTCGACGCGATAATTGTTATTGATCAAATCTGGAATAGTCATGTCGATACGCTTCTCACCGCCAGTGAGTTTGGCCATATCCATTTTTGCCGTGATATCTTGAGTTTTGACGAGACTGCCGCTTTGATTATAGAATTTCAGTTTCACAGCCTTCAAGATCTCTGAACCGAGGGCCTTGCCGAAATTGGCAATCCCGGCAGTGTTATACGCAAGGCTAAGCCGCCCGTTTTTAACCTGAGCCGTGGAGCCGATGATGAGTACATTATTGCCGACGAAATTCATTGCGCGCACTTGATCCTCGACATTGAGCCCTGGCATGGTGATCGAAGCAACATCATCCAGTGTCACCTGATAATAGCCCATATTAAGCCAAGTCTTACCGTTCTTATGCTCGACACCCTTGACCGCCGCCGTCACCGTCATGTCACTGGTATTTACCAGGCTCCCCGCGCTGTCTTTACCCGAAACCACGACAGTATATAGCCCCTTAGCCAATTGATAACCGTACTGATTACGCCCGTCCCAAGTCAAATTGTGCTCACCCTGCTGAAATTGCGAGGTTTCCAGCGGCTTGGTAAACACGACCTTTCCCGCACTATCGCGCACGGTCAACTCGGCAGAAGCAACCTCGGCAGGGGCCGTATATTGGAAGGTCACTGGCTCGCCTTGGAACGACAGCTTATTGCCCTTTACTCGCACTTGTTTGCCGTAATAGTTCAATGCCTGGCTGGCTTCATTCTTCTGCCCAATCCCGATCAAGGTATCGAGTTTCTGATTCGTCGAGATTGCCTGCTCAGCCCCGGCAAACATCACCAACTGACTGGTGAACTCGTGGGTTTCCATCGGCGAGAGCGGATCCTGATTTTGCAACTGCACCGTCAACAGCCTCAGAAAACTGCCAAAATTATCACTCAGCGTCTTCAGCGACTGACTCGTCCTGCCACCGGCATTCGCCGCGCCAACCGCAGCACTCGCCGTCGCAGCATTGATCGCACTTTGCGCAGTAGTATTTGGGATCGTATTACTCATGTACCTTCATCCTTAATAGTTCATGCACCCCTTCAGCAAAAGGCGCTACACACGCACATTGACGTGGCCGTCAGCGTCGATATCTGCAAGTTGCCCTATTTCGAGAATCGAATCCTCTTCGTCTTCAGGCAGACCGGGGACCGTGTTTTTCTTCTGTTTTTGCTCAAAAGCTTGACGATTTTCTTCCTTCAACATGAAATTCATCGTGCCTCTGTCGGCATTGACGCCCGCCTCACGCAGAGATTGCAGTAAGCTGTTAGCAGAGTTGCGCAGAACCTCAAGGGCTTCAGGATTTTCGACCACAAAATTGATCGTTATTTTGCCGCCAACCTCGCGCGATATCCGCACTTCCATCTTGCCCAAGCGACGCGGATTCAACTGCAATTCGACGCTTTCAGCGTTGACCTGCGCCTGACGCAAAACCTGCATCGTAATTTGGGTACGGATATGCTTTGCTATGCGCGCGACTTGTTCTTGATGCTGATTACGCGCGGCCTGTGCCGCAAACTGCGCATTGAGTTTCTGTGTCAAGGCCGCGTTATCGACAGACTCAAAGCTCTGCACCTGGCCCTGATGCAGGGGCTCAACTTCCGCCAGACGCTGTTGCACCGCATCAAATACCACACGCCGCGTGTCCGTTGCTCCGCCCTTGCGTTCGGTGTGCTGATCACGGCTTGGCGCAAGAGCAGGACGCTTGCCCGTCATCGCGCGAATATCGCGTTCGGAAGCACGATTGTGGGTAGTCGGGACTGCCGTGGTCAGACCACGCATCAAGCTGGTAGAGTTCGGATCTTTTGCCACCCCCTTAGGCAAGGTTCCGTGATCAGAGACGGGGTGAGTCTGTTCCTGATCAAGTGTCTGCTGATAGACTTTTTCAGGGATCACCCCTGCGTCTTGAGATGCCCCACCAGTGCGCGGACTTTCATGGGTATGGCTCTGATGCAAATTCTGGGTCTGGGTTTGCATTCCCCGTATCACGCCTTGCGAGTGGACCAAAGTACTCTGCGCCGCAACGCGGCGCGATAATTGTCCGGCACCGCGCACGACATCGCGTAGCGTCGAAATCGGCAACATTTGCAGTAGCCGCATGACTTCGGGATCTTCAAAGACGTAGACAGAAGGCATGACCGTAACCTGACCAGCAGAGACCGCAGGCGTAAAATTTGCCTGATGAACAATCTGTGCTACCTTCTGCACCCAAGCGGCATAGTCGGCACTATCTAGAGCCGGAATACGCGAGAGTGCTTGCAAATGCATCGGCAGGGTGTGACGCTGAGTTTGCATGTACTGCGCAGCCTGGTAATTGAGCTTTTGGCGTAGAACTCCACCATCATTCCAGGTTACAGTATCCGATACCTGCCCCAAATCTGCTGGCAGCGATTTCGCTGGGGCGTAACTCGTCGGTGTTGCGATTGGTTCGGCCTCGGCAAGCCATTCGGGTAAAGTTTCGAGCTTGTTCGTTGCAGAAGGCAAGATGGGTGTGGTTTTTAACTCTTGGAGCTGTAGCAAAACAAAAAGTGCCGACTGCTTGCCGCCCAAATCCTCTGCTGGCTGAAATGTCTGAAGTTGCCGCTGCACATCCGTCTCTTGCTCAGGGCTTAAAGAGATCAATTTCGGCAAATTGCCCAGCAGTGCAGCAAAAGAGTCCGCATCAAGAATATTTTGCAGTTCAGTAAGAAGTTCCAGAGGCTTTTGCGCCTCTATCGGCAAGGCAATCACTAGGCTCTGACCTTGCAGGCACTCAGGACTCGATTCAAATTGTCGCGCAACTTTGGCGATGGCATCAATCAGACCATAGATTTCAATGGCCAGCCGTTGGGCAAAATCGCTATCAGATATCTGCGTGGGATTTGGACTAACCACGCCCAGAATTTGCAAATGCCCAGCAAGCTTCGTGACCTGAGCCTTGATCAAAATGATCGGCGGCGCAGCGGCGTCTGGATTAGATTTTGCCACCACCGTCCCGAGCGATGTCCCCGGCTTTTTCACCGCAGGCTCTGCGGAAGTTAGGTCGAGCGCAGACTGTGCAACCGTCGACACCGGATCAATAACCGGGGCAGTCAACTCAACCAGCGCGCCTTTGGGTACCGGATCAATCACGGGATTCAGCACAGTAGGCACTAGATCGATAGCTAGGGTGGTTTGCCCAACAGAGTTGGGCAACGCCTCTTCCGGCGCGACAAGCCCGGCATCATCTTTTGTCAGCACTGGCTGGCGGGGACTTACCCGAGAAGATGGAGTCTGAGACAACGGCGACTGTTTTGGCACAGGAGTTTTCGGTTTTGCGCTCGGCTTTTCTGGCACCGAACGTTTTGACGCATTTTCAGAACTGATCAGCACGCTATGCGGCTGAGATTCCTCCCGTGAATCTGCAATTTCTTGACGGTCTGTAGCACGACGCAATTCGTGCTTAGGGGCACCTTGGCGATTTTTGGCAGTGTCTTCCATCTGCTTTTCTGCTGAACGAAAGTCTTCGAGATGGCGCACAAACCTCTTGTCGGAAAACTCACACAAATCTTCGTCCGCCGTACGATGCCCCTTTGAAGACGGCTTGCCCCGCGACTTCGATACACTTTCAGAAGCAGTACCCCGACCGAACGGATTGATCTGGGTTTTGTCGCCCAGAATTTGCTGCAAAAAATTTCCGCCTAAGTTCATGCTGATTCTCAAAAAAGCTCTTGGCCAAGACCAAATCGTCTGTATTGTTGACACGCAACGATACCCACGCGATGTCCTTAAAAGGCATGCAATTTCAAGGCCAAAACCGAATACAGCGACGAAAACTTCAACCTAGGAAGCAAAGTAAGGTTAATTGCTCAAGAGCCATCGAGGCCATGACGCTTGAGGATATCGGCTTGGTTTTGCGCCATAGTTTCGTGGTCAAAGCCACTGATTAGCCGATGGAACTCCTGGTACCAGTTGATCTCGGCGCGCATACGCAAAAACACCGCACCTAAGCCAATTGCAGCGCGATCCATCAGGAGAAATTCGCGCGGTGGCGTAACGCCACCGCGTTCTTTGAGACGTTTGTAGACCCCACCCGCAATCCCAGCACCGTACTGACCACTATCGGATTGCTGAATCCTCTGCACCCTGTCTTCCAAGAATGGCGCATAGAGAAAATTCGCCCAAACATTCAAAATCTCCAGCACCTCGCGGCTGAGATGGTCAAAACCCCATAACTCGTAGGCATGAGCCGCACGATCTTGATCCTGATCACGAATCGCGTAGTACAACTCCATCACACCAAGAACAAATTGTGGCGAAAACACCCGCACACAGCCAAAATCCAACAGGTTGACACCGTGGTCTTCCCGCGCCGAATAGTTGCCAGGGTGCGAATCGCCATGGATAATACCGTAGCGATAGAACGGCACGTACCAAGTGCGGAACATAGCTCGTGCAAGCGCGTTGCGCTGTTCTGGCGGTGCGTCGCCGACATCCATCAACGACGAGCCACTCAGCCATTGCATCACCAACAGACGGTCAGTAGAAAGCTCGGCAATCGGTTCGGGGACGGTGACACAGGATTCGTCCTGCAACATCTCGCGGTAAAGCATCAAATGCTTTAATTCGCGGCAATAGTCGAGTTCTTCATGCAAGCGGTCCACCAACTCGGCATAGATGTTTTCTGGTGAAATTGCCGGGTTAGTACGCATATACAGGTTCAAGATCACCTTGAGCTGTTTCAAATCTGCATCAACCACCGATCTCATATCGGGATATTGCAATTTGCACGCGACGTCGCATCCGTCGGGCAGTTTAGCGCGATGCACCTGCCCTAACGATGCAGCATGAATGGCTTTATGGCTAAATTCGGGCAATTTTTGCGCCCAGCCCGACCCCAACTCGCCGCACATTCGGCGTTGCACAAACGACCAACCCATCGGTGGGGCATTGGACTGCAATTGCCGCAAAGCGTCGCTGTATTCTTTGGGCATCACATCGGGAATGGTGGCAAGAATTTGAAACACCTTCATGAACGGCCCTTTCAGGCCACCAAGCACCGCGGTCGCCTTAGCTGCAGCATGATCAAGGTCGTTGCCAACCCCCAGATAACGCCGCCCCGCCATGCCAAGCACAAGACTCGCGACACTACTGCCAACCTCGACAACGCGGCGGGTATGTCCCATAAAGCGCTTTTCGGAAACTGGCGAGTTTTTGGTCATTGATCCAGGGTCCTGGGCTTAAGGAAATTCGCAAAAAACAAAAAAACGCTCGGAACAACTCCATGAAGAATAGGTTCTCGATAACCGCTTTGCAACCACGCGAAAGCCTACGAAAAAACACTAGACACTATTTACCGAACAGCTTATAAGGTGCCTCGTTGTTCCTCCGCGCAGATCAGCAGACGTGCGCGGGCGTAGCTCAGGGGTAGAGCGCAACCTTGCCAAGGTTGAAGTCGTGGGTTCGAATCCCATCGCCCGCTCCAAGAATAAGAAAAAATCTTAAATATTTCAATTGCTTTCTGGCAATACGTTCTACGAAAAATCGTCTTATAGGACATACTCGCCGCTTGTCAATTCTCAAACGCAATCTATCGCGTCCCGCGCGGGGAGTGCCGTAAAGGCGCGCCTGAGCCTGCCGATTGTGTGGGTATAGACCAGACCTGATTACCTCAATCGGAAACAGAGAACGGGCACACTCATGAAAGGTCAATCATTCATGCCGGTGGTATGAGTTCAAAAAAATCCGCGTCATCTGCAAGATTATTGATCACATCGCACATGTTGTACTGCGTATGGGGGGGTACTCTGGGATTAAAACATCCAATTGCTTGCTGATCCTGCGCCGGAATCCCCGCGACCTGCGGCGGTTTCGCACGATTGTTTTGTGGCAGAAAACTCACCAACCGTCGCACCGCGAGCCAAGTTTCAAGATCGCTATCGAACACACCATCTGCCATGCCGGATTTTTGTGTACGCACCCGCGCTCCGCCTAGGAACTTCTGATCAATCTCCTCACCAGTCAACAGTTTTTAGCACCTTTCGGCCCAGTGACAAACATGTACAAGCCGCCTCATCCGTGATCGCAGGCGAAAACCCCGCCCGCGCCCCATGATCACCGAGATTTTCGGGATCACCTCAGAAGCCAGAATGTTGGCCTGAAAAATCTTGGCGTACCCTGCCAAGACATCAATGCTCTCTTGGATACGTGCGCCGCCGGAATCCAACAAACCGATCACCGGGTGCACAGGGCCATTTCCATCACCTCCACAATCTTGCGCGCGCGCCATCAATAACGAACTACGAAACATCGTAAAATCTTGTGAATACACACGCACCGTGTTCCCAACGATGCTGCCAACTCCGGTTACCACGTCATCGCTTGAGTGGGTTTTCCGCGCCATGCCGATTCTGGCATTGATGGGTGACTAGGGGGCATCCCACTCCTCAAGGCTTGCCGCGAGCAAGGCCAGCAATCGTTGCTGTGCATCAAGTTTGCCTCGCGCGACGCATGGCCAGACGTGAACTTCGGCTTTAGGTTTCGAGACGAATTTCCTGCTGCTTCATGGTCGCCTCAATGTCGTTTGGACGTTATTATGCAAGAAAAATTCCGCGAGCACAAAACCTTGTCGCCCGCGCTCAAGCCGTGCGTCACCCTCAGCATCGTGACCCCAACGTTCACGTTGATACAATGCCTCAAGATAGGTAGCACTGTACGCAGCCTCAGCCTCAAGCCGCCCCATGGTTTGGGCTAGCCCCAACAGCAATGAGCCACTGATCCCGGTCAAAAACACTAACCCCGCCAGCGCAAAACCATCGCATTGTGCAAGCCAATCGGCAACCGCTGTCTTGAGCGTTTCAGGTACGTCTGCCGCGTCAAAATCATAGCGCGGCGCAGGTACAGCACCGAAAGTCGTCGCCGTCCAGTCGAGTACAGGCCGCCATTGGCTCTCTTGCGCATGGAACAAACCCAAAGGACTCTGATGCCAAAACAACAACGTGTCGGTGACAAGGTAGCTCAACAACTGCTGCTGGTATATTTGCGGTGTGCGCAATGTGCCGAGTAATGCGAGCTTCGCAACCTGCGTAGCCGGACGATCCTTCTTGACTGCCAGCGCGCTGACCTTTTGATCGTGCGGCCATTCCGACACAATCGCTTGCGCCCAATCTCGGTTCGGCAAGCACACTGGAATATCCTCAAAAGCCAGCTCACCGATCTCATCGCGCAACTGCCACGCCGAACCAGATTGCAGCACTCGTATCTGCCCTCTGGGACGACCTAGTGACTGAAACATTACACCATTACGATAAACGCCTAATTCCCCAGCAGCCCGCCGAGGAGCGATTTGCCCGCCTTTTCAATTTGATCGGTTTGACCCGCGCTCAGATTTTCCTTGAGCTTCTCTTGGATCGTACCCATTCCAGACCCTAAGCCTTCGAGACCTTTGAGGTTCCCAAGCGCATCAAGGCTGAAGAACGACGGCATGCCCTCGTATTTCCCCGATAGCTTCGTCGCAACTTCATCGTGGCACGCACTGCGCTTGCCATTCGGTACTGGAACGGGGTTTGCCACCTTACCAGAGATGAGACTCTCAAAATTCGGATCAAACTTCGGTGCCACAAACGACCCTTCAACCCCCAACGGAAGACCCATCGGCGCACCCAGCACCGCAAGCTCTAACAGATAACGCATGCCCAATTGTTCTTGGCGCAAATCAATGCGTCCGCCACCATACGCACTCAGAGCCTGCGAGAGTACCACGCCATCAAAAGAGTCATCCACGCCTTTCGTAAAGTCGCTTTGTAGCTCGACACATTTCAAGATCAGCAGACCCTCTTCAAGAATGGTCGGTGCAATCAATGCCAATACCGCACCAGCTTCATCGGGCAGATGCACATAGCCATCGTACAGCGAGAAGCTGCTTTTGCCAGTAAAGTTCGAAGCCAACGCACGAAGACCTTGCCCGCTCGTAACTCCCTTCAATTCAGCGTTAACAGTGCCATTGAGGCGATTAATCGCAGGAATAATAGACTGAAAAGTCGAGATTGGTGTGGTCAAAACACGAAAATCTGAAATGAATTCCGGTTGCTTGCCAACCTTAAAACTGAATTGCCCACTAATCTTACCGCCAAGACCCCAGTTCGCATTGTCGACATCAATCTCAGCTCCAAGATCATCGGCCTTAATCTTCGCCTTGACGTTCTTAAACAGCAGCGGATCAGCCTTCACCATCGCCAAGTCGATTGTTATTTCGGCGTCGGCAAATTCCGGTAAAAAGTGTTTTTGCAGCAAGACCATCGGCAGGGCCATATCTGGGATCAAGCGGCCATCATCCGCCGCAACCGCAACGGAGGAAACTTCAGCTGAAACCCCGTCGGTTTGGGTAGCAGAATCCGCTATCAAGAAATCCGCCACCGACAGCTGTTGTCCCTTGATATCTGCAATCAACGCGCGACTGGGTAGGTTGAGTACCATGTGGCCACTAAATTTGGTGTCCTGCGCTAGGAAATGCGCAATATCAATCTTTAAAATCCCTGAAGAAAACGTCACCTGACCTTGAAAATCGAACGGCCCTAGAGGCATCGGCTGCGCCAGAAATTCTGCCAAAAGCGCAGTGTCAGATATCTTTACTGAGGTCTTCAAGTCTATACCATGCGCACCGAACCATACATAGTAACGTCCCGCCCTGCAAAAACC
>JABSOH010000003.1:0-5673 GCA_013216065.1 Alphaproteobacteria bacterium | reverse complement strand
CAAGTCTATACCATGCGCAACGGAACCATCCATCTTAACGTCCAGACCTGCAAAAACCAACCCACCCGATATAAACCCTTGCCGCGTGATCCCGAGATCAATATCCATCGGGGCTTGGTTAACCAACCCCTCCATGCGCAAAAAGCCATCTCTGGCACCAGCAGGTTTAGCCATCGTCGCATGATCGATGGTCACGACTAAAGGACGCTCCATACCACGCAAGGTGATGCGCACATCGCGCAGTTTGGCGTTATTGATCGGCAAAGAGTTGATCTGGAAAAAGTCTTCAGCGTGCGCTGAAGCGATCAAGGTCTTGGCGAAGACACTCGGCTTCGCAGAGTTCAACAGCGCTGCTATTCTGGGCAATTTGATTTTACCCCCGGCATCGCGCTCAAAATCCAGTTTGACACCTCTGATGCGCAATTGCTTAATCTGAGGCAACTCGCCCCACAGCATGCCAAAGTGTAAATTTCCGTAAATATCAATATGTTCAACCTCAAGTATGTACTCCGCTACACTGCCACTGGCAGCGCGAATCTTGATCTGTTGACCTTGCAGCACAAATTCTCTGCCGAGATTGACCTGAATAGGCTCTGCCAACACAATATCGTAGCCAGAGCGCTGACGAATTTGCTCAATCACTATCGATTGTTGGTCGATATGCAGGTTGGTTGACCATAACCCACCGAGCAAGCTAACTACCCCTGCTACGGGTACCACCACCACCAGAAGTACCAACACAATCAACCATTTGACGATACGCATGGGATCAACCTTTTCAACGTGAGAGGAAGGCAACAAGCCTAAGATTCAGGGTCTGATGAAAACTTAGAACACTTTATATTTAGGGTTTATCGCGTTTACAAGACCTCGGATCAAGATACACCAAAGCGCGGAGTACCAACCAACGATGCCCAAAGCTGCCTCTGCGTGGGCAGAATCAAACCCAACTGCCTTGCGTGCGAGTATAGCCAAACTGGTGGGGTTTGGAAATAGTCCTGATGCGGCTTATCCTTGTGTGGAGGCACGATGAGTCCCATAGCGTGCAAACACAGTGGGCTTTCGGAGACAAAATTGTTGGCTTCGGCACCATAGAAATCATCGCCAAGGATTGGGCATCCGATCAAGGCTAAATGCGCTCGCAGTTGGTGCGTGCGTCCGGTAATCGGCGACAACAACACTGTTGCCGCGAGTCCTGCCACGCTATCGAAAACTTGATAATCGCTCTGTGCTGGTCGCGTCGCGTCTGCTTCTGGACGAAAACGCCGATCCGGGCACTTGCCAAGCGCGGCATCAATACACCCAGTTTCGGGTTCTGGCACGCCGTGGCACAATGCCACATAGTACTTCCGAATTCGGTGTTGCTGGAATTGTCTTGCCAGACGTTGCGCTGCCTGTCGACCCCGTGCCACCAGCAACAGACCACTGGTTTCCTTATCGAGGCGATGCACAATACGCAAATGATCCGGCGGATCGTCGTATAGTGCTGCAAAGCTTGGCAGCATACGATCCAGATGCCAGCGCGTGCCGCTCCCGCCTTGGACGGCCAAGCCCTGAGGTTTGTTCAAGACGAAATACTCTGGCGTGACGGCCACCACCATGTTGGCGAGTTTCCGTCGCAAACGCAGATCAACACGCGGTGCACACAGTGCACCGTCGTCGGTGGGCCGCTCAAGAAAAAACTTTGGCACGCAGACGATATCGCCGCTGTGAATGCGTGCGTCGCCCTTGACACGCTTGTTATTGAGGCGCACCTGACGTTGGCGCAATGCCCGATTGATCGCACCGAGAGTCAGTTTCGGAAATTGTTGGCGTAAATAACGTTCGAGGCGCATTTGAGCGTAATCTGCGGCAACGGTAGGTAAATCAGGCATAATCACATCATCCTTGAGACGGTTACAATCCGCGACCGAATCGCAAACCCAACAGCATTAACAGCACGCCCCGCGCGATTTGAGGCCACAAGGTACAACCACAATACCCAGACCCCAGCTGCGCTCTGAAAGCCGCACTACGTCAGCAGCTAGAGTCGAAAAGGTCATAAAACCGCTCAATAATCCGGTGAGCAGGAACAATCTGAGTTGCTCGGAAAGTTCAAGCCGCCTTGATGCCCAAACTTCACCGACAAGCGCAACACACCCCAGCGCAAACTCGCGCCAAACCCTCCGCCAAAAAACACCATCAGCAACCCTGTCATCACTACATTATTCCCCTGCGCAGAATCTGTGCCTTTTGCTTGCCCCAACTGCGATCGCGCTCGGTGGCGCGCTTGTCGGCCCTGGTTTTACCTTTACCGAGGCCAATTTGCAGCTTCGCCAAGCCTCCGGCGTTAAAGTACAGCTTCAGCGCCAGCAAAGTGAACCCCTTGCGCTCAATCGCCCCCAGCAAACGATTCTGCTCGCGCCGATGCAGCAACAAAGCGCGCGGACGGCGAGGATGGTGACCATAACCATGGGTAGCACACTTCAATTCAGGTACGTGCATGTTCAACACATGCAACGAACCACTCTTAACCCCGACATAGGCCTCTTTGATCGATACCCCGCCTTGGCGCATCGCCTTGACCTCAGAGCCAAGCAGCAATAGCCCAGCTTCAAAAATCTCGTTGATCTCAAAGTTATGCCACGCCTTGGGATTCGCCGCAATCGTGCCGTCAGAAGTGGTTTTGCGTGCCTTTGCCATGAGGCATTATCCCGCACATCTTGTCCTGCTGCTCAAATCAGGCCAGCGTGACGCATAGCAGCATCAACCGCCTTGCGGGTGGTCTGCCGTGTTGAGACTCCGGGCAAACGCACAAAGTCACTCATCAAGTTCAACCGCGACAGACCATATTTGGTCGGTGCTGGCGAGGACGCATCACCGTGGAAGCACGCCTTCGCGAGCGGGAACAACTGATCCCGAATCTTCGCCGCCCGCGCAAAATCACCTGCCCACCACGCTTCGTGTATCTCTGCATGCAGTTTTGGCGCGATGTTTGCCGTTACCGAAATAATGCCGTGTCCGCCCTGCGCCAAAAAGGCCAACTCCGATGGATCCTCGCCCGAAAACTGCACGGCTTTACCTTTTAGCGCCATATGCAACTCCATCGGACGCACCAAATTGCCCGTCGCATCCTTGATGCCCACGATATTCTTGCTTTCGGTGATTAACTCTGCCACCAAATCGCTGCCGATCTCAACCACCGAACGCCCCGGAATATCGTAGAGAAAAATCGGGATGCTCACCGCCGCATCAATCGCCAGAAAATGCGCCCGCAAACCGTCACGCGATGGTTTGTTGTAATACGGGGTCACCACCAATAGCGCATCAGCACCAGCATGCTCAGCATGCTCGGACAAGCCAATTGCGGCGGCCGTGTTGTTCGAACCCGTCCCCGCCATCACCGGCACCCTTCCGGCGACGACATCCACACACCGCTCAATCACCGCGCGGTGTTCGGTGTGTTTCAGCACCGGAGACTCCCCCGTCGTGCCCATCGGAATCACACCGTGGATACCTTCGTTCACCTGCCAGTCGTAAAATTGCTCGAGGGTAGGAAAATCAATAGCACCGTCTCCGGTCATCGGGGTCACCAAGGCGGTGAACGCCCCACGATAGCGGGTCAAATCGTTTGTCATAAAACTTCCTCGCGCACCCCACCATTGTGGCGCGCTCACTAGGGGGGGGGAAAGCTACGTGCGGTGCGTAAGATCAATTTCAAGCTACACTATGTCTTCCAAAATTGCACCGATTGCCGAAATAAGCAAGCGCTCAATGGCTGCATCATGCGCAACCTATGGCACGGGGTTTCTCCTAGCATGGGGTTTCCCTTTGTGCGGAAATTGCGTAGGGTGAGGGCGAAAATCATTTTTACCGAATCTATGCTGATGCCCCACGACGATCAATTCGACCTTTTCGCCAGACCTAATGCCGCATCTGAAACCTCACCCAAGGCGTTAACTGCGAAACCCAAGCCGCCGAACACCACGCAAGAATCTGGGGATCAGGAGGGCTATTCGGCTTCAGATATCGATATCCTCGAAGGCCTGGAGCCCGTGCGACGATGCCCGGGGATGTATGTCGGCAGCACCGATTCCCACGCTATGCACCATTTGATTACCGAGGTGCTGGACAATTCCATGGACGAAGTCATGGTGGGACATGCCAGCCGCGTTACGCTCGAGATTCTTGCGGCGGATAGGGTGCGCATCAGTGACAACGGCCGTGGAATTCCAGTTGATGAACACCCTAAAGTGCCGGGCGTGTCTGCTTTACAAGTAATTTTGACCACCCTCCACGCTGGTGGCAAGTTCGATACGCACAATTACGATATCTCGAGCGGTCTGCACGGGGTCGGCGTTTCGGTGGTGAATGCCCTATCGCGGGAATTGTTGATCGAGGTCGCGCGCGGCGGACAATTGTACCGCCAACGTTTTGCCAAAGGCGTGCCACAGTCAAAACTTGAGGCACTCGGCGCGGTGGCGAATCGTCGTGGCACCAGCATCGAGTTCACACCCGACGGCGGGATTTTCAGCTGCGCGGTGAAATTCGATGCACAAAGACTCTATCGCCTTGTAACTTCAAAAGCGTTTTTGTTCGCTGGTGTGGTCATGCGTTGGAAGTGTCCGCCCGAGATTGCACGCGCAGCAGTTATTCCCGAAACTGAGGAAATCGTCTACCCGGAAGGTCTCGTCCAATATCTAGCGACGCGGATTGCCGGGCAGCCCACCGCGATGCCAGAGGCCTTTTGTGGCAGCACCAAAGCCGAAGCCGCCAAAGACGGCTACGTCGAATGGGCGATGAACTGGCTAAGCGAAGACGACGGCCAGCTCGAAAGCTATTGCAACACCGTCAACACACCCCAAGGCGGTAGCCATGTGAATGGACTGCGCCAAGTTGTGACCAAGGTAGTGCGTTCGTTGGGCGAACGACTGAACCTCAAAGCCAGTGCCAACCTTCAGGCTGAGGACGTCATGACAGGAGCCAGTGTGATGATTTCGGCGTTTATTCCCGATCCGATGTTCCAAGGCCAGACCAAGGAAAAGCTCGTGGCTCCCGTCTCCAGCCGCTTGATCGAGACCGCGTTGCATGATCGTCTGGAGCAATGGCTGGTGCGCTACCCCGAGGAATCGCGCCTGTTGATCGAAACCATGATTGCGCGCATGAACCGTCGTCTAGCGCGCAAGCAGGCCAAGGCACAACGCAAGGTCGGACTGGCGCGCACGCGACTACCCGGCAAGCTGTCGGATTGCGCACAGGACACCCCCGATGGCACTGAACTGTTTTTGGTCGAGGGCGATTCAGCGGGGGGCTCAGCGAAGCAAGCCCGGGATCGCAAGACGCAAGCCGTGCTGCCCTTGCGCGGTAAAATCCTCAACGTCGCTAGCGCTTCAGTCGAGAAGCTCGCGCAAAATCAAGAAATTAGTGACCTTGTTCAAGCCATGGGCTGTATGCGCTCGGGCAAGTTCGACGCCAACAATCTACGCTACGAACGCATCATCATCATGACCGACGCTGATATCGACGGCGCGCATATTGCTTCGCTGCTGATTACGTTCTTTTATCAGCAAATGCCCGCCCTGATTGATCAAGGCCACCTCTTCCTCGCCGTGCCACCGCTCTATCGCCTGGCCCACGGCGGCACCGTGGTCTACGCTCGCGACGATGCCCACCGCATCAAATTACTCAAATCTA
>JABSOH010000028.1 GCA_013216065.1 Alphaproteobacteria bacterium | reverse complement strand
TCCCAACAAGCCAGCCATAAGCCAGAATGCTGCGCGCGAGGTCACCTGCCCTGAGGCGATGGGGCGGTGTTGGGTGCGCAGCACCTGTGAATCGAAGTCACGGTCGAGCCAGTCGTTCCAGATACAGCCTACACTACGCATGGTCCATGCGCCAAACAGGAAAATCGCACTCCAAAAGAGCCAGTCGTTGAAGTGGCGCTGATCGTACGGTACGTACTGCATAGCAAGGTTCAAGCCCATCAAGGCTGGCAGAAAGGCGAGATAGGTCCCAATCGGACGATCAAGACGAATCAGGGCAGCAAAGGGTAGCCAGTTTCGCGGCAAGAAGCGCACCAGAGGGTGATCTAAGTTGATATCATTGGCGGTTTGCGGCATGAGGGGTATTCGGCATCCGTGCTTTTTTTCAAAGTCGTCTTCTCAACACGTAGCAGAAAGTTATGCATATGAAAATCCGCCTGTTTCACGTTGAACAGCTTACGGTTGGCGAGCATACTCTGCCTGAAGCCGAGAGTCACTATCTCTGCCGTGTATTGCGGGTACGCGCCAAGAGCGAGATATCTTTGTTCAACAGTCGCGACGGTGAATGGCGCGCGCGCATTACTGCTGTGCACCCCAAACAAACCCGGATTGTTTTGGAAACCTGCCTGCGCTCCGGTGAAGTCACCGCAGAATTGACACTGATCTTTGCGCCGATTAAAAAATCACGTATCAGCACGATTTTTGCCATGGCGACCGAGCTTGGTACAAGTCATATCCAACCACTGACCACCCGGTATACCCACGCCGATGTTGGGCGTGTCGAGAAGGTTCAACGTCAACTGATCGAGGCCACCGAACAGTGCGAGCGCCTTGATGTACCAGCTTTGCTGCCGACGCTGTCTTGGGCGCAGTTTGTCGCGCAGCAACAAGAAGATCCCAAACCTTTACTGGCGTGTCTTGAGCACGGAGATGCCCGCCCAATGCGAGAAATTTTGCAACCCTGCCCGAGCACGATCCCTCGGCAAATTCTGATTGGCCCAGAAGGTGGCTTCAGCTTCGAAGAATGCGCAGAACTCGAAAGCTGGACACACTGCCACTCCGTCAGTCTCGGTGGGCGCATCCTGCGTAGCGAAACCGCGGCAGCCGCTGCCTTAGCCCAATGGCAGGCACTCATCGGGGACGCAGCAACTCGCCCGCCAACGCCGTAATCGATAATCCTTGTAGCTTGGGGGAAATTTTCCTAGGACTGACACTCAATGCGATGGTTGCCGCGAAGCTCGGTTGGTGACAACAGGCAGCGAGAAGACACAGCCTACGATCATACAATCACTCAAGGACATCCTAATGGCAGCATCGTCTGACAGCGGCATCAGCAAGGATCATTTGATCGCCGATCTGGCCTCGGGCGAGAAGCCTCGCGGCGCTTGGCGCATTGGCACCGAACACGAAAAATTCGCGTTCTCGCGCCAAAACTGCCGCCGCACGCCCTACGAGGGTGAACACGGCCTCAGTGTTTTGCTGCAACGTATGCCCCCCCCCGACAACACTCCAATCATGGAAGACGGGAAGATTATCGGCCTCAAACTCAACAACGGAGGCTCGATCACTTTAGAGCCCGGTGGACAGATAGAGCTTTCTGGCGCACCCTTGCTCAGCATCCACGAGACCTGTGCTGAGATTAACCAACACCTCGAGCAACTCCGCCCAATCTGCCAGGACATGCACTTAACCCTGATCGGCATTGGTCATGATCCGATCTCGCGACGCGACGAAGTATCGTGGATGCCCAAGGAGCGCTACCAGATCATGCGCGATTACATGCCGACCCGAGGCAGCATGGGGCTGGATATGATGACCCGCACCTGCACCGTACAGGTTAACCTCGACTACAGTAGCGAAAACGACATGCGCAAAAAAATACGGATATCGGCGGTGTTTCAACCGCTTGCTACTGCGTTATTTGCTAATTCGCCACTGAAAGAAATGCAGCCAAGCGGTTATCTCAGTACCCGCGCGCGTTGCTGGCAAAATACCGATTCCGACCGCACTGGAATGCCGAATTTTCTGTTCGAGGACAATTTCAGCTACGAACACTGGGTGGATTATGCCTTGCAGGTGCCAATGTACTTCCTCTATGAAAATGGCACCTACCACAATGTCGCCGGGGCAGATTTTCGCAACCTGATGGCAGGGAAATTGCCAGGTTTCCCCGATCGCTATGCCACCATGAAGGACTGGAACGATCATCTAACCGTGGCCTTTCCCGAAGTGCGTTTGAAACGATTCATTGAAATGCGCGGTGCCGATGCTGGACGCTGGGACGATTTGTATGCCCTGCCTGCCCTGTGGGTTGGCTTATTGTACGATGCCGAGGCTCAGGCCGAGGCTTTAGAGTTGGCCAAACAATGCAGTGCGCAAGAAATTCAGCAACTTTCGCTCAGCGTGCCGGAATTGGGCTTAGGCGCGACGCTGAAAGACCGCACCCTGCACGATTGGGCGTTGGAGATTTTGCGCATTGCCGAAGACGGCCTAAAACGTCGTCGAGTATGCGATACTAGCGGGCGCGACGAATCACAGTATCTGCACCCTCTGCGCCAGATCCTCGAAACGGGGCAGTCCAGCGCCGAAAAACTGCTGAGTGACTATGAAAACGCCTGCAAACACGGCCTATTCCCCCCAGATGGCAGCACTAAGCCCTGTAGCTGGCTGATCGATCGTCTACGCAATTAAAAAGTTGCCTGCCCCCGCGCAAAAGGCCCTAGCTCGATTGCAAGGTCATCTGTACCGTCATCAAGTGCTTCTTCACTAACTCTCCAGCCGTTTCGACGCGCATACCCACCACTGCTTCCATAATCTCACGGTGCTGGACGTTAAACATCGACATGTTCTCATCGGTCAAGGTAATACGCTTCATGCGGTTCCAGTGCTGGTGCGCACGCACGCTTTCGAGAAAATGGTATAGCCCGATCAGCAAGGCATTGCGCGTACTCTGTACCAAAGTGCGGTGAAATTGCTCGTCCAAAATCGAGAACGTCGGCTGACCCTCATCGTTGTTTTCGAGCATCAAGACCTTTTCGCGCAAAATCTGCCGATCCTGTTCGGAAGCATTCAGAGCCGCAACGCGCGCAGCATGCGGTTCAAAAGCCATCCGCGCCTCGATCAATTGCATCGGACTCGTGATCTCGATGATACTCTCGAGGTACGAACCAGCCGTAAAGCACACATAAGTACCACTACCGCGTCGCCGCGCAACCAAACCCTCTTGCTCAAGCGTACTCAACGCATTGCGGATCGTCCCACGTGCAACACCAAACCGCTTTGCCAAAATTCGCTCTGGCGGCAACTGATCCTGATTCAGATACTTCATGCGGATGATGTCATTACGTATTCGGGCATAAATTGCCGCCGCGTTCATGCTGCCGCCGCTCAATCCTACATTGCTCAATCTTATACCACCTAAACTTTTATGAACCGCCGTTTCATTCATGATGCTTTCCCTCAATTCAACACTGCAATACCCGTTGAACTCTTTATACCAAAAATGATCCAAACTCGTAAGAAACGAATATTTTCTACCCAGAAAAGTTGAAATGTAACGATATTTCCATCAGGAGGATATCAAATAAAATTTATATTTATCAAAAATTTGCATAAATATTTCGTTTTGAGATTCGGAATGTTTTGCTTTATCCCTTGACCGGATCAATTTTGGTTATTTATAATATGGGTAGTGACACCTTACCGAAGAAACCTCAAAAAGCAGAATGATGTTGTGTGTGCGGGTTGTTCGGTGTTTTTGCTCACCAGCATTTTGTGAGGATTTCGGGGGAAAACCAAAGATGCTTTGATGAAAACCGAAAAATCGCCCGTCTCAGCAAGACAACACCACAGAAGGAGGAAAAATCATGGTAGAAACAGATATTGAACGCTTCGTTCATGCCGATGCCCGCAACGAGATGGTTAAGGCCGTGCGTGCTAAAATCGACGAATTAGGCGTCGAATACCTGTATTTGCAGTTCGTTTCTGTCACCGGACGGATTTGCGGCAAGGGTATCCCAGCAGATCAGTGGGAAAACATTGCTCGCAAAGGTTTTCAATTGGTCTATGGCGCTACAGTGAACCTGTTCCTCAATCGCCGTGGTGACTATATCGGCTATGGTCCGCAGGCTGGCGAGTTGGTCGGCATCCCCGAGCCTGAGACTTTCTGCCAATTGCCGTGGGACAAGCGCGTGGGACGTGTGTTCTGCACCCTGTTCCGCAACCGCGAAGAGCGCAAAGACCCAGGTGCTTTCCTCACCAGTGACTGCCGAGGTAATCTGCGTCGTATCCACAATCAATTTCAAGCCGATCACAAAGGTCTGCGTCTTCGTTGCGGGGTAGAACCGGAAATGATGTGGCTGAAAAAGGACGAAAATGGTAAGCCGAACGGTGGCTTTTCCAATCCGTACTGCTACCATATTGATCAGTTCGAGTCTCTACGCCCCGTCTATATGAAAGTGATAGAATACTGCAAAGCCATGGGGTTCGAGATGATTCAGGGCGACCACGAAGACGCTCCGGGACAGCTGGAACTCAACTTTACCTACGATGACACCCTACGCACTGCAGATCGCTTGACAAGCTATCGTCAAATTTGCGCCCAAGTCGCGCGTGAGATCAACTTAATCGCCTGCTTCATGACCAAGCCGTTCATGAACGTTTCGGCTTCTGGTTGTCATCACAACATTTCCTTCTGGAATGGCGGTGAAGATCAGGTCAAGCGCATGGGCTTTAATGTTCTGCCGGGGATGGAAGAAAACTTCACCTATTGTTCTGGCGGCGAAAACATTTTCATGCCCGATACGGACGATCTTCAAAAGCCTGGCCCGTTAGGGTTGCATGTCATTGGGGGCATTGTTCAGCACATCTTCGCCCTAACAGCCATCGGCTCTCCGACGGTGAATTCTTATCGTCGCTTGTGGGACACGGGCTTCTGGGCACCGGTCTTCGCAGACTGGGGCTTCCAGAACCGCACCACGGGTCTGCGTGTCTCAGCACCGGGGCGCTTCGAATATCGGTCGGTGGATTCCATGGTCAACCCATACCTGATGGCTTCGGCAATCATTAAGGTGTCCGATGATGGCCTGAAAAATCAAATCGATCCTGGCGAGCCTGAAGAGCGCAATATCTATGACGCGATGGAAGCTGGCAAGAAAGTGCGCAAATTGCCCATGACCTTGGGTGATGCTTTAACCGAGCTATCGAAGGATGAGGTGGTGAGGTCTGCTTTGCCCGGCGAAATGTATCGCCTATACGATGAGTACAAGCGCGACGAGTGGGAGTCCTTCCTGCACAATGTTTCGGACTGGGATCAGGAAAAATACCTCGATTACCTGCCCTAAAAACACCGGAGAGATTGTCATCGCGAGTTGACAATCTCCACTTTAGCAACCTTAAGTAAGGAGAGAAACATGTGTGGACTTGCGGGGATTATCCACCGTGGCAAAAGCTCGGCAGTGGGCAGTGAAATGACCGACATGCTGCAATCGTTAAAACACCGTGGCCCGGATTCGACGGGCTTTGCAATCTACGGCATCCCTGAAGGCGATGACTTTATCATGCGGGTGAAGGTTGCCGAGGCCGACGAGATGGCCTCGGGCTTCCATATTCATCAAGAGATCAAGGATCGCTTTCAAGTGATCGATGATCGTATGGCGGAAAACGGCGTGCATATCAAAGAGTGCGAGCAAGCCACCAAGTACAGCCGCTGTTATCGCTTTACTTTTGGCGGCGATATGCAAAACCTGATGTGCTATATTGAAGATGTTGAGGGGGCTGAGATTCTCTCGGTCGGTCATGCTTTGCAATTGATCAAAGACCTTGGCGATGCCACGGTGGTTTCGGATCGGTACAAGATCGGTGTTATGCAGGGGACACATGCCCTTGGCCACACTCGGATGGCGACGGAGTCTGATGTCGATATTCGCTCGGCGCACCCGTACTGGGCGTTCCCGTACAATGACGTTTCGGTGGTGCATAACGGCCAGATCACCAATTACTGGCTGATGCGCCGCGATATGGAGCGTCAAGGTCATCGTTTCGTGTCGAATTGTGACTCGGAACTTCTCGCAGTTTACGTCGCGCACCATATGGCACATGGCATAGAGCTTGAGGATGTGTTGCGTCGTTCGATTGACGAGATTGATGGCGTGTTCACCTATCTGGTGGCGACGGCAGACAAGCTCGGCATGGCGAAAGACTGCATGGCAGCAAAACCCATGGTGCTGTACGAAAGCAACGATTTGATTGTTATGGCATCGGAGGAAGTGGCGATTCGCGCCGTGTTGCCTTATGAAATTGACACCTATGATCCCTACGACGAGGAAGTAAAAGTATGGCAAGCCTAGAGGAAAGCAAAGCCCAACAGATGGGCATGCACACAGAACAGTTACTGGGACGCACCCAGCAGATGTTCTTTGACCCTGAGCAGGAGGACAACTTCCTGTACCCGTGGGCAAAAGAAGTGGATTTCAATAAGCGCGGCGAGGTCGATGCGTCCGATCTGAGCAGCACCGAGATCAACAATCAAATCCGCACCCTGCTGAAAAGCGGTCATGGCTCGATCGTGATCAAGAACCCTGGCGCCAAGCACTCGATTGCGGTGGGGATTCTGAACCGCCTCAACCTGACCATCGAAGGCTCGCTGGGCTATTTCGGTGTCGGCTTGATCGACGGCCCCAACGTGCGTATTTCAGGTCGCGTTGGCTGGTCCTGCGCCGAGAACATGATGTCTGGTTCGGTGGTGATCGAGAAAAACGCTGGATCGACGTTCGGCGCGGCAATCCGTGGCGGTGACTTGGTCTGCAAAGGCTCGGTTGGCTCGCGCACCGGGATCGACATGAAGGGCGGCACCATCATCGTCGGTGGTGACACTGGAGCCTTCTCGGGGTTCATGATGCAGCGCGGACGCATGGTTGTTTGCGGCGATGCCGGCAAAAGCCTCGGTGATTCGATGTATGACGGCACGATCTACATCGGCGGCACCATCCGTGACCTTGGGGTCGATGCTATACCTGCCGAACTCACCGAACTCGACCGAGCTTGGCTCACGCGCAAGCTCAGTCAGTACGATTTGATGCCTGCTCAAGATGTGGATCATTTCCAGAAGATTGTCGCAGGAAAGCAGCTGTGGAACTACGACAATCTCGAACCGATCGAGAAGAAGTTGATTCTGTAATTCTCGTATCCAAGTTTAAGGAGAAGGTATGAATGATTTGTGATCGGCTAGACGCCCTGAATTTGTTACAGAATCCGGGGAGGTGGTGGGTTTCAGGCCAGATGATGCGTTAGGGCATTGAGATCTTGTTGAAGAGAGTGGCATTCGCCTGTTTCCGAACAGTTTTTTGAAGGCCTGTTTTTTGGTGACCTTGCATTTGGCCGTTCACGCCCTTTTCGGGGTTCCGCCTTTCACCATGGATAAAGAATAACAAATGTCATATATCGGAATCGACATCCATACGAATTCTTTTACGATTTGTCGTCTTGATGCGGACGGGTCAGCGGCTAGTGTTGGATGGCTTTGCCTGAGCCTTGATGCGGGCGATAAGCTGGCGCTTGCAGCAACGGGTAATTCTGTCTGGCGCTGTGATGAGGTTCGCCCGTGTCTTGACCGGATCGTGGTGGTGAACCCGGGGCGGTTCCAGATGATCCGCCAATCGGTAAAAAAGACGGATCGCAAGAATGCCCGGGCTTTGGCATTCTTGCTTTCCAAAGACATGTTGCCAGAGATGCATTTGGAATCTTTGGCTGAGGCCGAGTTGGCATCGCTGGTTCAGATCCGTGACAGTTTTGTAAAGAGCCGCACGTTATTATTGAACAGTATCCACGCTCTCTATGATCGCCGAGGAACGGAGATCAAAAAGAAAGGTTTGGCGAGCCAGAAGAAACTATTTGCGCTTGACGCCCACCAGTTTACGCCGCTTGAATGCGCTGAGCTTGACTCGTTACGCGAGCAGACCCTGAACTTGACGATCGCACTCACGAATCTGGATAGTGCTATTAAAGCGGCGACTGAGAAAATGGATGACTTTGACAGGCTGACCAGCATCAAAAGTGTTGCCGCGCGCTCAACTGCGATCCTGCTTCAGGTTATCGGCAATGCGGATAACTTGGCCAATGCCGACAGGCTCGCAGCCTATATCGGGGTTGTACCGCGCGACAGTCGATGGGGCATCAAGGAGCGTCGAGGCTCAGGCAAGGCTATTATCATCGCAACGGCACGAAAATTACTGACGATCATCTATGATGCATTCAAAAACCGCTGGGTGTTCGATGGTTTTACACAGTTCAAGATTAAGCAAAGTCAATTATATAATGGACAATTATTATTAGGAGTACAACATGGGTAAAAAACGCAACAAATCACTGATGGGGAAAAGCTTTGTCTTCACCCCCGAGGTGATGGATGACATCCACATCAAATCCGAACTTGGACGCTATCGGATGCGCGGCTTTTCGCTATTCAAGAAAATCCCGTACTGGGACGACTTGACCTTCCTGCCTGGCACGCTGACGCGTTTTGTGATCGAAGGCTATCGCGAGAAATGCGAAACCAAGACCGTGATTGGCCCACGCGTCAAGAACCCGATCAACCTCGACATCCCAGTCTACGTCACAGGCATGAGCTTTGGCGCGTTGTCTTACGAAGCCAAGACGGCTCTTGCACGTGGCGCAACCATGGCGGGTTCTGCGACTTGCTCTGGTGAGGGCGGTATGATCCCGGATGAACGTCGCTTCTCGGAAAAGTGGTTCTACCAGTGCATTCAATCGCGCTATGGCTTCAACCCGCAGCACTTGCTGTTGGCTGATGGGGTTGAGTTCTTCATTGGCCAGGGCTGTAAAGTTGGCCTAGGCGGCCACTTGATGGGACAAAAAGTGACTGACCAGGTCGCAGAAATGCGTTCTTTGCCTGCCGGGATCGACCAACGCTCGCCAGCCCGTCATCCAGATTGGCTTGGGCCTGATGATCTTGCGCTGAAGATTCAGGAAATTCGCGAGGCCACTGATTGGCAAATCCCGATCCAACTCAAACTCGGTGCCGCACGGGTCTACGATGACGTGCGTATGGCGGTTAAGTGCGACCCGGATTCGATCTACATCGACGGCATGGAAGGCGGTACTGGTGCTGGCCCGCATCTCGCAACCGAAGAAACTGGCATTCCCGGCATGGCAGCGATTCGTCAAGCCCGCCGCGCCATTGACGACCTCGGCAAGCGGGGAGAGATCAGTCTGGTTTACGCTGGTGGGATCCGTAATGGTGCTGACGTTGCGAAGGCTCTGGCCTTAGGTGCTGATGCGATTGCGCTCGGCCACTCGGTGCTGATGGCGCTAAACTGCAACAAAGACATCCCTGAATCCGATTTCGAAAGCGAAATAGGCGTTAAAGCTGGCGAATGCTACCACTGCCATACTGGACGCTGCCCGGTTGGGATTACAACTCAAGATCCGATCCTGCGTCAACGCCTTGATCCTGATAAGGCTGCGGAGCGGGTGTACAATTTCTTGCACACCCTAACTATCGAATGCCAACTTTTCGCGCGCGCTTGCGGTAAAACCAATATCCACTCGCTAGAGCCGGAAGACCTTGCTGCACTCACCATGGAATCCTCAGCAATGGCCGGTGTTCCTCTGGCAGGAACCGAACACACCGTTGGCGTAGCGGATTATCACCATCTCTAAACACGAGATCACACTCTAGGTTTACACATTATTAAGGAGAAGACACATGGCAGGATCACAATATCGTGGCACCGAGGTAGATGATGTCGATCACTATATGAAAGGTGGTGGCATCGATTCAGAGCGTGAAAAAGAAATTGGACAGCATATTGGCTATCGTTACGACGTGAACTTGGTGCCAGATTATGACCGAATCACTCTGTTCCTCAGCAAGTATATCGAACTGATGGGTTGGGATGATCTGAACTGGCTTGAAGACGTGCACATGGGCTATGAAGAAGGCAAACCCGCCGTATTCGACCGCAACATCAACGGCTGGGTGTCGATTCCTGACAGTATTAATCTGCCCGAGGGCCAGCAGGACCGTGACATGCTGGCGCGCGAAATGTTGATCAAGTTTCAGATGTCCAAACAGCATCCGCTCAACGATCTGCGCAAAGCCTATATGAAGTTCTAGAGTAGTGTTTGATGCCTCTATCGCGAGCGACACCAACGACCACCGATGAACAGCACATTCTGCGTCGACAGTTTTTCAGTTGGCAGTGTCGCATGCGGCAAATTGTGATGCGTCAGCATCAAGGGCAGCCGCAATCCGGTGTGGTGCCCACACCCATAATCGATGGGCAACCTTCCCCGGCTATTATCACTGTCATAGTGCGCACCGCGGAAGAATCGCAACTCAGCGAATTGCAACATATCGTACGCCGTAGCTACGATCCTGGAAAACGCTTGAAAGATTGCCTCAAAGTTTTTTCTGAATGCTATTATCAGGATCCTGATGACTTTGAAGACACCATTTGTGCAGTTTTTCAACCCAACTCGCGCTACGCCGAGCAATTGTTGGGTGCTGAAGAGTTGATCCTTGATTTCTATGCTTATCAGCAACAGTTTCAACTCAGTGTACATCCTAAGCTGCTCGGTACAGAAGACCGTTTATTTCAGGAAACCTACTGGCATAATCTGCTGTTCAACCCGGCGATTTCACAGGATTGCACGATTGTTGGTTTTAGGCCAGATTGGTCAAAAAGCGCACGGAAGTAAGCCTGATCAGATCTTTCGACCGCCCAATTTGGGTGTGGATCTACGATCCTGCAATTCCATCGCGAAAACGCAATACCTCTGGAAACCCTTTGCCTTGACCGTGCTCCTCGGCGCTGTAGAAAAAGTCTTTTTATCTGGACACCCCCGAGAACCTAAAATTGATGAGACTTTGAATAGAACGTGATCGAAAGAGGGACGACCTCCACGACTGCGGTCTGCTCTGGGCACGGCCCGCTCCAAAGCGGTGCGAAAAATCTTAAAATCATGTGCCACAGCCTCCAACGGATCGCCCGATTGGGGAATTTTTGCCAAACATTCATCAAGATCGAAAAAACCGGATTGCATCATCAAGCCCCCATGAAATTCAATGCGTTCTATTGAATCAGAAAAACACGACTTGAGCGAGGTTTTCGAGGGTGTCCAGCTTACAGAACCCCCTTTATGGGTCCTGAGCCTAGGTTCAGTTTAAAGGATCAAAATGCGATGATTGCTGGAACTGTGGAATTCTGCAAAACGGCTTTAAGACGATGGTAGCTGATCATGCACCACGGGCAAGATCGGATCAGATATCCATGACTAATGTTGTGCACCTCAGCCATTAGGGTATTCCATCAGAAAAATTTCGAGACGATCCGCACCAACTGCCTCTTCTGAGATACGGTGCAGCTTTGGGGCATGACTGATCCTCTTGAGACCGAGATTACCTACTCCGGCCTGAGCATCACCACCAAACAGGCAATTGCCGCGAAACAGAAAAAGTCGATCGATCAGGTTTTGTTGTAGCGCGCTGGTAGTAAGGATCTCGCCAGCTTCGAGAAGCACCCGATTGATCCCATTCTCGGCAAGATCATGCAACACTGCGAATAGGTCAAGCCAAGCATCGTTCATGGCGACTCCCTGCACCTGTACGCCGATATTGCGCAGATGGTGCGCCTTTTCACCCTTAGCACAGTCTTCGTGACAATACACGCGTAGCGGATGCTGGGCAGCTTGTTGCACCAGTTGGCAATCGGGCGGAATTCGCAGCAAGCTATCGCAAATCGCCCGCAATGGTAGACGATCTTCGAGACCGGGCAGACGGCAGGTAAAACTCGGATTATCGATAAGTACAGTGCCGATTCCGCTAAGCAGACAATCGAAGGTAGCGCGAATGCCTTGGGCGCGGGCGCGGGCTGGAGCTGCGGTGATCCACTGGCTGGCACCGTTGGTCAGCGCCATCCGCCCATCCTGAGTCAACACAATCTTGGCCGCTACCAACGGCCGCTCCGCAATACGGCGCATGACATAGCCCTGATTCAAAAACAGGGCCTCCGGCAAACACAGCCCGAACGCGGTGGCGACTCCAGCCTGCTGCAATCGTGCGATGCCAGCGCCATTGACGGCGGGATTCGGATCGTTGATTGCAATATGCACCTTGACAACCTTGGCGGCAATCAAGGCATCGACGCAGGGCGGGGTTTGCCCGTGATGAGTGCAAGGCTCGAGGGTCACGAAAACCTCAGCGCCCTCTGCCCGCTCACCCGCTTGCTTCAGCGCAACAGTCTCGGCGTGAGGTCGCCCGCCAGGCCAGGTAAACCCACGCCCAACGATGCAGCCATCCTTGACGATCACACAACCCACTGCCGGGTTTTCGGCCGTCGTGCCTAAACCGCGTCGCGCCAACTGTAAGGCATGGTGCATGGCGGCTTCGGCGGTCAGTGTACTCATTGATCCGCAGAATCGTCAGCGTCGCTGATAAATTCCGCAAAGTCCTTAATCTCGCGGAAGTTGCGATACACCGAAGCATAGCGGATATATGCTACCTTATCGAGGCTATTGAGCGCGTCCATCACCATCTCGCCGATACTATCGACAGTAACCTCTTTGTCAGAAGTACTCTCAATACGCTTCACTAGCGCATTGATGACCATGTCGAGCTTTTCCGAGGCCACTTGACGCTTGCGCAGGGCAAGCTCAAGCGAACGTGCAAGCTTCTCACGGTCAAACGATTCCCGGTCCCCCGAGCGTTTGATCACCGAAAGCTCGCGCAATTGCACGCACTCCACCGTCGTGAAGCGCGCACCACACGCGCTGCATTGCCGTCTGCGCCGCACACTCTGACCCTCGCTTGAAGGTCGGGTATCGCGAACCTGGGTGTCGTCAGAGGCGCAGAATGGACATTTCATGATGTGGCGAACTTAGTTCTTGCGGCCGATGGGATTCGAGTACAGTGGAAACTGTGCACACAATGCATTGACCCGCTCACGCACGCTGGCTTCAGTCGCGGCATTGCCCATTTCGCCGTTAGAAATCAAACCGTCCATAACCTCGACAATCAGCGCACCAACAGTGCGGAACTCGACTTCTTTCAAACCGCGCGTCGTACCCGCCGGAGAACCTAGACGCACGCCTGAGGTGATTTGCGGTTTCTGCGGATCATTCGGCACTCCATTCTTGTTACACGTGATCGCAGCGCGCTCCAATGCGGCCTCGACAACTTTGCCAGTCAAGCTCTTCGGGCGCAAATCCACCAGTAACAAATGACTGTCGGTGCCACCACTCACGATTGAAACCCCGCCGGAAACCAAGATTTCACCCAATGCTTTAGCATTGGCCACCACCTGTGCGCAATAATCTTTGAAGTCCGGGCGCAACGCCTCACCAAAGCCAACCGCTTTACTGGTTATGCTGACCAGTAAAGGCCCGCCTTGGAGGCCTGGAAACACCGCCGAGTTGATTTTCTTGCTCATCACCTCGTCATCCGAAAGAATCATGCCGCCGCGCCCGCAACGCAGGGTTTTGTGCGTGGTCGAAGTGACGACATGGGCGTGCGAAATCGGGCTTGAGTAGACTCCGCCCGCCACCAGGCCGCAAAAATGCGCCATATCAACCATGAAGTAGGCACCAATATCGTCGGCGATTTTGCGGAAGGCGGCAAAGTCGATCTCACGACTGTAGGCCGAGCCACCAGCAATGATCAACTTGGGCTTGTGCTCGTGGGCAAGGCGGTCCACATCGGCCATGTCGATGAAGCCATTCTCATCAAGGCCATAGCCAACCGGATTAAACCATTTGCCCGACAGGTTGGGTGCGGCACCATGGGTCAAGTGTCCACCAGCATCCAGCGCAAGGCCTAAGAACGTATCACCGGGTTTGAGTAAAGCTAAGAAAACCGCTTGGTTGGCATTGGCACCGGAATGTGGCTGGATATTGACAAAAGCACAGTTAAACAATTTTTTGGCACGCGCAATGCCCATTTCTTCGATCTCATCGACAAATTCGCAACCGCCATAGTAACGCCGTCCGGGGTAGCCTTCGGCATATTTGTTGGTGCTGACGTTGCCAATCGCTTGCATTGATGCCCAAGAGACTAAGTTTTCCGAGGCAATCAGTTCGATACCTTCAGATTGACGGTGCAACTCGCGTTCGAGTGCGGCGTAGATTTCTGGGTCGCTGTCGCGCAAATCCTGGTGAAAAAAATTGTGGCTCATGTTAAGAGAGGCCCTTTTTGAATACTACGTGGCATAGAAAAATCCGTGTGCACCTGCACGATATGGAAGCACAACCTAGTACAGCTTTTTGACCCGCGCAAGATGTCTCCCGCCCTCAAATTGCTGATCGAAGAAAGCCGCCACGCAATCGAGTGCGACGTTTTCATCGATCAACCGCGCGCCGAGTGCCAGCACGTTGGCGTTATTGTGAGCGCGCGCGAGCCGCACTGCCGTAGTATCGTGGCATAGCGCGACCCGCAAATGCCGATGGCGATTGCCAGCGATAGCAATGCCAATACCAGAGCCACAAAGCAGTATTCCAAAAGAAATTAGTCCATCATCACGCATAGCATCGGCGAGTTTATCGGCCTGATCGGGGTAATCATAGCGTTCAGTTGCGCTATCGGTACCAAGGTCAAGGAATTCGTGCTGATTTTGATAAGCCGAAATGATTACGTTCTTGAGGTCGTAGCCAGCATGGTCAGCACTAATGGCGATGTGCATATCGGGTGTCCCTTATCTTGCCTGAGAACCGCTACTTTTACTACCCAGTTGCGCCCGAGAGGCAAAGAAAAAATTAGAGTGTTGCAAAATTTCCCTGAATAGTTTGACTTCAAGGATTTCAAGTTAATTTTGATAACAACAGACCAAATCCCCCCCTGTTTTTGAACACAATTCCCTGCTTCAGAAGCACGAGATAGGCGAATTTGGACAGTATTAACAAGTCTGTTTTTTGGGTGCCAGAGTGATTTTGTTGGTGGGGTTCGTGGAGATGTAGCCAAACGCTATAATTTTGATTATATATTTGTTATGATTTATTCCCTGGATTTCAGACAAACAGTGTTGTCGGTGCGTGAGCGTGACAATCTGACCTTTCAACAAGTTGCCGATCGTTTTTCGGTTGGCATTGCGAGAGTCGCGAGGAGGTCGAAGAATCCTGCGATCAAGGCATACGTTCGTGTCAAGACGCGCAAGCTTGACCTTAATCTTCTGGCTCTCGATGTTAAGATATATCCCGACGCTGATCAAGATGAACGTGCTGAACGTTTCGGA
>JABSOH010000027.1 GCA_013216065.1 Alphaproteobacteria bacterium | reverse complement strand
ATCGTTTTTCGGTTGGTGTCGCGAGGAGGTCGAAGAATCCTGCGATCAAAGCTTACGTTCGTGTCAGGGACGCGCAAGATTGACCTTAATCTTCTGGCTCTCGATGTTGGGATATATCCCGACGCTGATCAAGATGAACGTGCTGAACGTTCCGGAGTGTGCCAAAAAACCATTGGACCAGCTTTAAAAAAGCTGAATGTCACCTATAACAAAAGCCCTGACGCATCCCAAAGTAAACATCGGCAAACGGCGGGGCTTTCAACGACAGATTGTTGGGCACAGGGCAGACAAATCGTTGATCTTGATGAAAGTGGTTTTGCCGATGATCTGCCGCGTACCCATGGATACCCTGAACGTAGCAAACGGTGGGATGGCATTTTGAATTGGCGAGCCAGGGAGCGTGTGAATGTCATCGGTGCCTTGTTGGGAACAACCCCGCTCACAATCAGCATCTTTGCCGGAAATATTAACAGTGATACTTTTCACGCGTGGATGACACAGGAATTGATCCCCAAACTCCCTCCTCATCGCGTGATGGTGATAGATAACGCCACTTTCCATAAGCGAAAAGACATACAATCCGCTATCCTCAACGCTGGTCATACCCTGGAATATCTCCCACCACACTCACCTGACCTGAACCCAATAATGGGCCCAGGCAAAGGCTATCGGAAAAAGGAGACATTGTTCAATCAATGAATTGTTTCGGGATCAGAATATTGAATCAAAAAACTGTCATTTAGCTATAAAAACCCGCTACACTGCAGCTAAATTGCCCGGTGACACTATCCAGAACCCTGACCGATCGATCATCTCGGTACCACAAAAGCCTTAGTCAATCCCCGCAGTCATCTCCGCCACCGAGACACTTCCCTAACGCAACCGCAGAATGCAAGAAACCCGGCGATGAATGAATATTAATTTTCCCGCGAATTGCCCAATCCTGCGGCGGAGCGCCCAATGCGTGGCTCGTGGCAGAGAATCGTAGGTGAATTGCTACAATTTACCAAATTGAAAATTCTGATTCACCTACGTTGGTAAACCCTCTACATCAAAGTGAACTGCCGAAAAACATCGATAGCAGAAAGAACCATCGCCTAGCGTAAACCGATCGCCACAATATATTGCACTACTAAGCGCATCACAATACGGGGGCAAAAATCGCCTCGGACCTTTCCGCAGGCACCTAGTTTCGGGTATGCGCGCGCGCGACAGTGTGTACTGCACTGCTTCGCGTGCCATTTCTTTGGTTAATGTAATATTTTCATTCGCACTCAATAACCAGCATAATATTCCTCCATGCTCAGTCCCCGCAGTCGTCAATACACTGCGCTGAAAACGGCTCTCGCAGTATTCCAAAAAAATCCCACCCAAGTATTATCCAAGCAACATACTGCAGAAAAATTATAGATACCCAGAGAAGCCATCACCCCGTACCACATCTCTTCGGCCATGCTAGTCACTTCTTCGCGCGACTGACAGACAATCACTCACGCCATAAGACCGCTCACTCTGATATAGTTGCCTGTCGCTCGCAAAACCACAGGCCGTATACATCCTGCAGCAATCCCTGCAATCTCATCCACCTAACGCGCAACTAGTGGTCCGCTCAGAATCGCGCAACTCACAAAACCTTGACGGTGATCCTTGATCAGGCAGAAGCTCAATCTTTTCACTCACAGCAAGGTAGATACTGCTCAGATTATTGCCATCACACCCAGATTTCGCACCTAATCAACAATGCTCGCAAGAACTAATGTTCAACGAAACTTGAATCAAATTGACCCTACTGGTTCATCGAATCAAAGAAATCCTGATTGTTGCGCGAATGCCGCAATTTATCTTGCAGGAATTCCAAAGCCTCCACCGTACCCATGGGCATCAGAACTCGACGCAATACCCACATCTTAGACAGCGTTTCCTTATCTACCAGCAATTCTTCGCGCCGAGTCCCAGAGCGCGTCACATCAATCGCCGGGAACACACGCTTATCGGCTAGTTTACGATCCAGAATAATCTCAGCATTTCCGGTCCCCTTAAACTCTTCAAAAATTACCTCATCCATGCGACTACCAGTTTCAATCAGAGCCGTCGAGATAATCGTCAAAGAACCGCCTTCCTCAACATTACGCGCTGCACCAAAGAAACGCTTGGGACGCTGCAAAGCATTGGCATCAACACCCCCCGTCAAAACCTTGCCAGAACTTGGCACAACCGTATTGTACGCCCGAGCAAGTCGCGTGATCGAATCGAGCAGAATCACCACATCCTGTTTGCTTTCCACCAGACGCTTAGCTTTTTCAATCACCATCTCAGCTACTTGAACATGCCGGGTAGCAGGCTCATCAAAAGTCGAGGAAATCACCTCACCATCCACCGAGCGCAACATGTCAGTCACTTCCTCTGGACGCTCATCAATCAGCAACACAATCAAATATACCTCGCGGTGATTGGCCGCGATGGCATGAGCCACATTCTGCATAATCACGGTTTTCCCAGTACGCGGCGGTGCTACGATCAAAGCACGCTGGCCTTTCCCCAACGGCGTAATCACATCAATCACCCGAGTAGCAATGTTGCGCTTCTTGTCTTTGCCATCCCCGTGATCATTCTCAAGATTAAGCTTCTCTTCCGGAAACAATGGTGTCAAGTTATCGAAATGCACGCGCTGACGTAGCGCGTGCACGTCATCAAAGTTCACTTGGACAATGTGCTGCACCGAAAAATAGTTCTCGCCCTTGCCGGGCGCTCTGATCTCAACACTCAAGGTGTCGCCATTACGCAGGTTGTATTTACTTATCTGCTGCGGACTGACGTAAATATCATCGGCTCCAGGCAAATAATTGTCCTCGGGAGAACGTATAAAACCAAACCCATCCTTCAAAATTTCCAACACCCCAAGACCAAACAAAGTCTGACCTTCACCCGCCGCGTGGGTTAAGCAAACCAGCACTAGTTCTTGTTTGGTCAAGTTACCAACACCTTCGAGACCAAATTCATCGGCCATTTTTAACAAATCAGGAGCGGACTTCTTTTTGAGTTCATGCAATTTCATCAGAGAACCTTAAATAAGCGGAAAATCCTTAACAGCACCTGCACGCGAAGCGCGCATGCTAGGAAAATAATGCATAGCTCGTAGTATCATTGGCCGCTAGAACAGCGACCAGAAGGGCAAAGAAACCTGTACGATTCAAGCCTACAGCGCAGAGTATACGACAGCGAAGAACAGGATAGCAATCAAAATCACGCTCGGCACTTCATTCAGTAGGCGCAATTGCTTTGCCGAAAGCGCATATTCACCCGCCCGCATCTGTCGCCCAAGCCGTGCAAGGTAGACACTGAAGCCCACCAAAATCGCAACACACAATAGTTTCGCGTGGATCCAGCCTTGTTCAAAAAAATCCCCCTGCACCGCAAGCCACAACCCAAACACCACCGCGCCCGTCATCGCAGGCATGAGAATAAAACGCATCAATCGCGCGGCCATTTTCTGCAAAAGATCTAATTTACTACTGTCAGAACCTTCTAGATCGCACAACTCGCGTTGATAGACCAGTAGTCTTGGATGATACCATAGCCCTGCCATCCAGGCGAAGGCCGCAAACAAATGCACTGCTTTCAAAATCGCCAAAATCATTTCAGCGCCCCCTGCCAATCCGGATTATTGACACAGACACAGCGCTTAAATTCTCGGGGGCAGAAAGCAGCTTCACAACCGTTATAGGCCGAGTTCATCGGCACGATCGGATTGCGTACAGCCCTGATCACCATATCCGCAAGATCGTGGATAAACCGTGGATCGGTCGAAACCGTCGACGCGCGATGATATTCGTGCACTCCTTCCTCCTCCGCTAACTCACGATACTTAATATCCAATTCAACCAAAGTTTCTGAATGCTCAGAAACAAAAGCCGTCGGTACAATCACCAATGCAACACCATCTTTTGCTGCCCGCCGAATTTCGTCTTCGGTATACGGTTGCAGCCATTTTTTTGGTCCAACCCGACTTTGATAGCTTTCCACCCAGTCAAATTCATCCATGCCGTACCGTTCGACCAACTCTCGAATCGCTGCCTGCACGGTCTGCTCGCAATGGAACTGATAACCATCCCCAGCCTTGACTGCATCCTGCGGTATACCGTGCGCAGAAAACAAGACACGAACCAGTTTTCCAGACTCAGAAGCTTTTTGGTATGCTTTATACGTATTTTGGGCCAAGGCAGCGATAAATCCTGGCAAAATTGGATAGCAAGCAATCGATTGGAATGGCATCGGATGAGACTGTTTCTCCTGATGCAAATGCCAGATACGCATAAACGATCCCACAGTTGTGGTAGAAAATTGTGGATACAGCGACAAAATAATCACCCGATCCGCCCCCCAAGACTGAATCTCAGCATAGGTCTCTTCAAGGAGCGGTTTCCAGTACCGCATAGCTACAAAACAACGCACTTCGTGCTCATCCAAAACCGATTTCAACGTTTTTTCTAAGGCCTGAGTTTGAGCTTCAGTGTTTTCCAACAGGGGCGAACTCCCCCCAAGTTCCGTATAAATTTGAGAAGCAAATTTGGCACGCCACCAAGAGAGGAGTTTTGCCAAAGGCGTGCGAAAAATCGTGGGGAGGGGAATAATTGCAGGATCATTGAACAGGTTATACAGAAACGGTTCTACTGATTTCATACTGTTTGGTGCGCCTAAGTTGTACGCCAAAACGGCTATTTTCGCAGACATCATTTCCTCAGACAATCTATCATGAACTGCACTTGGTCAGGATCAGTATCTTTATGCACACCATGACCCAGATTGTAAATCCATGGTTGATGAATCGTATCTTGTTTCCAACGTTCGATTTCATGTTGCAGCACATCGCGTGAACCAAGCAACAAGACCGGATCGAGATTGCCTTGAAACACCATGTCCACCTGAGAAGTTGGAAGAAAAAATGCTCTATCCACCGTTTCATCAAGCGTCAAAACATCAATTCCGGTTTTTTCTGCAAATTGCATGTTTTTACAACCCGCCCCACGCGCAAATCCCATCACAGGTATTTTGGGTCGTGATTTTTTCAACGCCACGACAATTCGTCGTGTCGGTCGAATGACATAAAGATCAAACAGTCTCGGAGAGAGTATCCCAGCCCAACTATCAAACAATTGCACCACGCGAGCTCCTGCATCAATCTGACGTAAGAGATGTTCGACAATCACCTCTTCCAACAGAGCGATCAAATCTGGAAAGCTGGCATCCAACAATGCCGATATTCGTGCAGAAAAAAAGTCACGCGATCCCCGACCTTCAATCATGTAGCAAGCCAGGGTCCAAGGTGAACCCGAAAAACCAATCAATGGTCGTGTTCCAAGAGCAGAAACCATACCTGAAACTCCATCATACACCGGCTGCAAGTGCTGGACGTAGCGCTTAGCGTTCAAGGTTTCCGTCAAGTTTCCTGCACACAGTGGTTGCAGCCTCGGGCCGATGCCACCTTCAAACCATACAGGCTGCCCTAAAGCATCTGGGATCACCAAAATATCTGAAAAGACGATTGCTGCATCAAGATCAAACCGACGTATTGGCTGCATCACGGCTTCAATGCAATATTCAGGCGTGTAGCAAAATTTTAAAAAATCGTGCTGTTTTTTACGCAAGGCACGGTATTCTGGCAGATAGCGTCCTGCTTGGCGGAAAAACCATACGGGGCGTGTGTTTTTATGCTCACATACACACTGAAAAAATCTTTGTTTGGTCATCTTCTGTAAATAATTTTAATAAAGATGATGATGATGATGTAGAACGATTTTTTCTGAGGATTGTCTAAGAAAACTTCTGTATAAAAAATACTAAACTACTTTATTATAATGATTTTTTTAAATCATACTGTGAGTATCTTAGTGGATTCTTTGTGCGAAAGTACTGAAAGTATACTGTATTTTCTGCTCTGTTGGGAAGCGAAGTATCGCGGTTATACAGTTTGTTCTTTCTTGGTGTCCGTTTGCACAGTACAGCCCCCTGATGATACACATTTTTATCCACAGATAAGGTTTTCTTCACAATGCACAAAAAGCTCGTTGATATTTTCCTCCTATCAGACTCGACTGGAGAAACCGTACAAAGTCTTTGTCGCGCGGTGATGGCTCAATTCGATACTGTCGCCCCGAATATACATGTTTGGACTCTGGTTAAGGAGCAACGTCAACTAGATCAAGTACTCAATTCGATTTCACGGCCAGAGAAATCTTTGGTGATGTACACTCTGGTTGATCGTGAGTTGATAGAAAACCTTGAAAAAGTCTGCCTCAAGCAGGGTATTCCCTGCGTTTCGATTTTAGCACCGATTGTGCGGGTCGTGGAGGAGGTATTTGATGTAGTGATGAACCCGAAACCGGGTCATCAGCACCATCTGAATCAGGAATACTTTGATCGTATTGCAGCGATGGAATTCGCGCTTGCTCACGATGATGGTCTGGGTATGCACAGCATTCTTGATTCCGATGTCATCGTAGTTGGTGTATCGCGAACGTCCAAGACTCCGACAACGATTTATCTCGCGAATCGTGGTATAAAGGCTGCAAACATTCCCTACGTATCGGGCGTTGCTTTACCGCATGAATTGAACGATGTTCCCGAACACATTTTGGTGGTGGGTTTGACTAATAATCCGCGTCAACTCTCTAGTATTCGCCGTACGCGAATGTCGACGATCGATAGTATTGGTAAAAATAGTGATTATGATGATTTTCAACGAGTCAAAGCTGAAGTAAAAGAAGCCAGAGAGTATTGTATGCAACACGGTTGGGAGGTGCTCGATGTAACCAACCGTTCGATCGAGGAAACCTCGGCGGCGATTATCAAAAAGTTGATGATTCATCGCCCTCGACAATGCTTCTCATGAGACAAAAAGTGATACTTGCTTCGCAAAGCCAAGCCCGTGCGATGCTGATGTCCCAAGCAGGCATACATTTTAATGCTGAAGATCCCAAAGTTGACGAGTTGGATATAAAAACAGCGTTTCGTGAACGTTCGGCAGAAGATACAGCACTAGAATTGGCTCGTGCAAAGGCCAATGCTGTCTCGTCGCGTCATCCGGGTAATCTTGTGCTAGGTTGTGATCAGGTTCTGGTCATTGATGGGCGTATCATGGATAAACCCAACGATATAGAGGAGGCTCGGGAGCATCTTGAGTTATTGCGTAACCAACAACATTCTCTGTTATCTGCACTGGTGATTGTGCAGGATGGTGTTGAGACTTGGAATACTCTGCAAGAAGCCCATTTAACCATGCGCGATTTTAGTCAAGCGTTTTTGAATCTCTACGTCACGCAGTTGGGTACAGAACTATGCGAAACCGTAGGAGGATATAAAATCGAAGGTTTGGGTGCGCAATTGTTCGAGGAGATTGACGGTGAATACACCACGATACTTGGGTTACCTATCTTTCCATTGATGGCGTATCTGCGAGCGCAAAAAGTGCTGAGAGAATAGGGATGTCCTTTGTTAAAAATCTGCTAAAACTCGCGGTTTTAGGCTGCCCGATAGGGCATAGTTTGTCGCCTAAAATGCATCGGTATTGGCTACGACAGTATGATTTGTTCGGCGATTATGAAGCGTGTGAGACTGACGGTTCACAAGCAGAATTTTTCACAAAAATCCGTGCTCTGAAACAGGGTGGTTTCGTAGGCTGTAATATCACAATCCCCCATAAACAACATGCTTATGCTCTTTGCGATCAGTATTCTCCGGAAGCGGACTTGATGGGCGCAGTGAACACGATGCATGTTCACGAAGATAAAATTATTGGGTATAATACCGATGTTTATGGTTTTTCGACCAATCTTCGTCAACACGTGTTGTATGAAATGGCTCGAGATACGCGGCAGGCATTGGTTGTTGGTGCAGGAGGAACGACCAGAGCGGTATTGTATGCACTACTTCAGGATGGGTTTGATGACATCCTCCTCCTCAATCGATCAATTGCTAAAGCAGAACAATTGATTGACCTCTACCATTCGGTGTTTCCGAATAGCACTTTGCAAGTAAATTCGCTTGATAAATTGAACACATGTTTGCGACAACGCTGTCCGCAAAGTTTGATCGTCAACACCACCTCGATCGGGATGTCCGGCCAAGATACGTGGTTAGTACAGTTTCCGAAGCCATTTCTGGTCACGGATATCGTCTATGCTCCGATTGTGACGCCGTTTTTGCAATGTGCTGATGATTCGGGGCTCGCGTTTCAAGACGGGTTTGGCATGTTGATGCATCAAGGTGCTGAATCGTTTCGTCTGTGGACGGGCATTTTGCCCACAGTCGATAATGATTTACGCAATTACCTTTTAAGATAAACATGATGTATACTGTTGGAATTACCGGGTCTGTCGCGATGGGAAAATCCACTGTGGTTCGAATGGTACGCTTTTTAGGCCATCCGGTATTTGATGCTGATGCCGCTGTGGCGCGTCTTTACCGCGAAGATGTGCGGTTGTGTGCGCAGATTGCCAAAGTTTTTCCTGAAGCCGCAGACTTCTACGGTGTCATCAATAAGGCTGTTTTGACGCGTAGGGTTTTTCAAGATGTTTCTGTGCGCAATATCCTTGAGGAGATCATTCATCCTGGGGTACGTCGCGCAGCAAAAAGTTTTGTTAATCGACATCGGCGTTTACGTCGAAAAATGGTGTTTTGGGATGTGCCCTTGATGTTTCAGTCCGGGATGGATCAATTTTGCACCGAAGTCTGGGTGGTGTCTTGCTCTGAAACATTACAGCACCGACGTGTGCTACGCCGAGCAGGATGGGATGAGGAACGCTGGAAATCGGTGTGCAGGATACAATTGTCCTCACAGGTACAAGAAAGATTGGCAGATCGCGTGATCCCGACGGGCTTGGGTCGCGCGATAACCTTTCGTCACCTGAAGCGTGGAATCGCCCAACTTTAGTGATGTTTTACGTGCAGCACCTAATTGAGCAGTAAGTTACTAGACATCAATGTAAATCATGGTGCCGGATGAGGGATTTGAACCCCCGGCCTTCGGTTTACAAAACCGCTGCTCTACCACTGAGCTAATCCGGCGTGTGATCTTTCCCTAACACCGTTGTACCTTGAGCTCAAGTGTCCTACAAGTTTGCATCTGCATCTGCATCTAGGGTCAGAGGTCGCAAAACGTGGTGATGTCGAACGTCGTACAGCATGCTCTCGGTTGCGTCCTCAGGATGCTTGAAGACACGGCCAACCAAAATCAATGCTGTTCGGGTAATGCCAGCTTGTTTGACCTTGGACCGAATATTGCTAAGTGTTCCGTGCAAAAATAGTTCATCGGGCCAACTCACGCGGTAGGCGATGATTACTGGATAATCGCTGCCATAATGCGGCTCTAGGGCGCGAATAACTTTAGCGAGGTTGTTGATCGAGAGGTGGATTGCAAGGGTAGCATAGCTGCGGGCGAGGGTATCCAGGTCCTCGCCTTCGGGCATGGCACTAGATTGGGTTGCGGTGCGGGTCAATATGACGGTTTGGGCAATTCTTGGCAGAGTCAATTCTTGGCCGAGTTTCGCTGCTGCTGCGGCAAAAGCCGGAATTCCCGGAGTAATGTCAAAAGGAATCCCCAACGTGTTGAGACGATTGATTTGCTCGGTGACCGCGCTATATAGCGAGGGATCTCCAGAGTGTACCCGGGCGACATCGTGTCCACGTTGATTGGCCTCAGAAATCAATGTCATGATCTGATCGAGGTGTAGGGGGGCGGTATCGGTAATCTCAGAATTTTTTGGGGCATGCTGTAAGACTTCTTTCGGCACCAGCGAGCCTGCGTAGAGTACAACGGGAGACTCGCTAATCAGGCGGGCCGCCTTAAGACTCAGCAGTTCTGGGTCACCAGGACCAGCGCCAATAAAATGTACTGTCATGGGGATTCTAATCCTTCGCGTTTGAGCGGGTTCTAATCGGCTTGACGTAGCCCCGCGGTGTATAGATATGGGTTTGAGACAAATTTCGAGTGGTTCTGGTCATGCTGCTGCCGATGATAACCAACGAAAACATGTCGACCTGTACAGGGTCAAATTCAGCTAAGGTGGTTTTGATGAAGGTTTCATCAACTCGCCCGATGTTGCGGCAAATGGCAACGGGTGTATCAGCCGGGCGATGGGCGAGGAAGATTTGTTTGGCTTCGGGCAGGAGTGTGCGTCGAGTGCGGCTCTGGGGGTTATAGATTGATGTGACGAAATCTCCTGTGGCGGCGGCGTGCAAGCGTGAGCGGATGGTGTCTGGTGGGGTGAGTAAATCCGATAGAGAAATTGCCAGAAAATCATGACCTAGTGGTGCCCCGAGTTTCGCTGCTGCGGCTTGCATGGCAGTGATACCGGGGTATACTGTCAGGCGGAATTGTGGGCGCATCTTCTGCAATTCTATGACTTCAAAAACTAGGGTTGCTAGAGCGTAAATACCAGGATCACCGGAACAGATCAGTGCAACATTGTAGCCTTTTTGAGTCTCAGCAATGGCCTGTTCGACGCGTTGTTGCTCGTCACCAAGCGCAGAGCGGTGTTGTTGGGCGTTGATGATCAAATCTTGCACTAAATCTAGGTATAATCCATATCCAATGGCTACCGAACATCGCTTGAGAGCTTCACGGGCGGCTAGGGTTTGGTTACCTTGATCGCCGGGCCCGGTGCCAATAATGTGCAGTTCGCCGAGTTCCTGTCCGGCAAGGGCATCAAAGCTTGACCGTCGTACCAGGGAAATCGTCGCGCGGGAATTTTTGGCCTTGGCCACCAAGCACTCGGCATTTGTTCCGGCACAAGCCAGAGCGGCAGCTTCGGCAACGCTATGGCAACCCACTTCTTGATATACAATTTCCGAAGGATACTGGACTTTAGGGGTTAATTTCTCAAGTTCTGCAGGGGTAAAGAGTTTTATCGGTACGTCGAGTTTTTCGGCTAAAGCATGAAGTGCAGGCTCGTCAGCTTTGAGAGTGACGGTGGCGATAGCGGCAATGCTCAGTGTCGAAAGCTGATGTTGCGACATTGCATGGGAAAATACATCATCGACACTTTCAACTGGGCAGTGGCGTTCACAACCTACTCCAACCACGAGGCTTGGAGGATGAAGCGTGACGCTGTAGGTATCGTTTGGGGTGTCATGGTCGCTGACCCTGACGGTGTAGGCACTGGCTTCGGCACAAAAAGCATCGGTGGGAGGAAAATTTTCCTCAGGAAATTCTTGTACTAAGCGCACGGGCTGTTTTGCGAGCAATCGTGCCATGATAGAGTTGATTGCGGAATGATGGGATATTTTCCAACCCCTGGGCGGCATATCCAATCCAAAGCCAAGACTACGTTCGCTGGCGGTGGTGATTGCAGGGGTAATCTGTAAATGTTGGGCAATATGCTGTGCGAGGTGATTTCCGCCACGATGTCCACCAAGAAGCGGGATCACACAACTGCCGTCTTCGGCGATGACCAGTACTGGGCTTTCGTTGTATTTATCGTGTAGTAAATCAGCCAGAGCGCGGATCACGATTCCTGTAGCACAAAGTGCGACGATTGGGGTTTGCGCCTGAAAATTCTCGCGTAAGCATACACGTAAATTTTGGAAGGGCTGTGTGCTATTTACTCCAAAACGCTCTATGTCAGCATCGTCTTTGGGGTGGTACAGGGTTTGTATGGGGACGGCTTGGCTGATTGCTGCCACTGTGTCGATGGTACATTGTTGCCGAAATGCGCCAATTAGTGCTACTGGATTTAAGGTGCTATAAGTCATAGGTGCCGCAGACATAGATTAAAGAAAAGTAAGGAATTTGCGTGATTTTAACCATGGAAAGTGGGCAGTGATGTTGCTGATTCATGGTGGCATAGGCGATATAATGGCTGTGTTCGAAGCGTCTAATTTCGGTCAATACCTGGCATATTTTCTCAAAATGTCGCCCGACCTTCATAATTACTGCGACATCCGCGCTGGAAAGCTGCTGTTTTAAGGTGTCGCGAGGCAGAGTACCTGGTATGATCAGGAGATGCTGATTGTGTACTGTCAACGGTTGCTGCAATACACTTGCACCGGCCATGATCGAGGAGACACCGGGAATAATCTCTATGGTAAAGCGCAATTGTAAACGCTGCATCAGGTATATGAATGAGCCGTAAAACATCGGGTCTCCTTCACAGATACACCCGACATCGTTTCCGGATTCCAGATGTTTTGCGATGTTTTGCGCTGCGAGATCATAGGCGGCTTCGAGCGCTTCCGTATCCGCGACTGTTGGGATGTCAAACCGCAAATGCGTCGCTTGTGAGGGGACGTAAGGCGCGGCAATGCGATAGGCAAGGGAATTCTTTCCGACCGGGGCTGGATAGGCGATTACTGGGCATTGCTGAAGGCGTTGCTGAGCTTTTAGCGTGATCAGATCGGGATCACCTGGACCAACGCCGATGCCATAAAGTGTTGCGGTCATGGTTTATGCCACCAGTATTGTAAGACACTTCTTGCAGGTTTCAGTGCGGGATTCCCGGCAATAGAGTCTTCTTCCTCGATATTGATCCTCCGAAGATTGCCGCCGTGCTGTTGGTGCAGTGTGGATAGGTGTTGTTGACTGGCTACGGTAACCGCGTTCGCAACCAGTGTACCTCGAGACTTGAGCATGGGCATGGCAGTCTCGATCAGGGCGAGTGCGCCGCCAAAAAAGATCGCATCGGGCAGGGTGTCGTGTCGCGCAAAATCGTGCAGGATTGACTCGGCACTTTGTTGGTAAAGCTCAAATAGAGGAGCTTGAATGAACTTGGTATTTTGCAGAATATTTTTACTACGTTGGGGGTGCTGTTCTATTGCAAGGGCGTGTCCGCCGAGTTTAATCCAACCCAGTGAAATTGCACCTGATCCTGCGCCGATGTCCCACAATACACGTTTAGGCGCGGGATTGAGTGTTGCAAGGGTGATGGCGCGAAAGGCAAATTTGGTGAGTTGGCCGTCGTGTACTATGGTGTGATCGAGGGGAAAAATATCATCTTCGACCATTGCTGAATCGCTCCTCCCTGGCACGATGGCAAGCATGTTAAGATGCTGAAATTCAAGTTTTTCATTTGCTAATTTTTGCGCAGTGAATGGGCGTACTCGCTCGGTGGAATTGCCGAGTTCTTCCAATACTGTAACCTTGCTTGCACCCCAGCCTTGCTGATCCAGTATCAAGGCAACCAACTGTGGGCTGTGTTGATTTTTGGTTAAACACAGCAAGGGTTGCCGGGGGGGGAGGTATTGTAGGATTTGGTGGTCTTCACCGCAATGTAGACTGATGCAGGTGCAGTTCTGCGCAGGCCATTTTAGTGCAGCTGTGGCGAGGGAAAAGCTTGATGGAGCTGGAATCACTTTTAGTGGTAAATCAGGAAAATGCCGAATTATTGTGGCGCCAATGCCGTAACACATTGGGTCGCCACTGGCGATGACAACGAGACTTTTCCCGGCATGATGGTCCTGTTCGATTCTCTTCAAGGAATCGTCTAAAGGCGATTGCCACATATGCCATCGCGCCGAGAGATTAGGACGCTGTTTGGTGATTAAATCTCGATGACGTGGGCTGGTGTAAATGATGTCTGCGCTGATCAGAACTTTGAGCCGGGCAAGGTCCAAAGCAGTGTCGAGATTCATCCCGATCACCACTACAGGGCGAGTGACTGGGGAAGTACTTGCTGGAGTTCGGTTTGGCTGCATTATGCATTCGGCAGTTATCAACTTCCCAAGTCTCCTGCAAGACTATTCAAAGCCGCTGCTGCAACGGCGCTGCCACCTTTGCGTCCGAGTAGAGTCATGAAGGGGACTCCGTAGGCTTTTTCGTAGAGTGCTTGCTTGGATTCAACTGCGCCTACAAAGCCCACTGGCATGCCGATGATCAAGGCTGGTTTGGGTGCGCCTTCGGCGAGCATTTCCAGTAACTGGAACAATGCAGTCGGCGCGTTCCCGATCACGACGATGCTACCCGCAAGATTTGGTGTCCACAGGGTGACGGCTGCGGCGGATCTGGTGGTGGTCATTTGTTGTGCAATGAATGGAACGTCGGGTGCATTGAGGGTGCAGAGTATTGAATTCCTGGGCAGGCGTTGTGTGATGATGCCGTGCTGCACCATGGTGCAATCGCACAAAATCATTGCGCCTGATTTAAGTGCTTCACGACCATGAGCCTCAGCTTCGGGACTTGTGCGAAAATCGTCTGCAATACTCGGATCAGCACAGGCATGAACCATGCGAATCAAAACCGCCGAAGTTACTCGCTCTTGGTTGGAAGTCGCTATTGCTGCATGCACATGCTCTGCCGAGAGACGATAAATCTTGGCAGGGTCTTTGAGATATTTCATAAATTCCGCAAATCGCCTATTGTTCGGGATTTAACCAACCATAATGCCCGTCAGGACGACGATACATCAGGTTCAATCGGTCGTTACCAACGTTTTTAAACAATAGATGATCCAAGCTGCCCTGGTCCATGCGTATCACGGCATCTCTAACGGTCAGACGTTCGATGGCTTGGGTCTGTTCGGCAATCACGAGATGAGTTTCTTCGTCGGTATTGTACTCGTCTTCGGACAGGTCTTGATTTTTAAGCACGTATTCCGTAGCTTCAAGCGCAGGGTTTTCGGTGCGCCCAAAGTCATTCAATCGACGTTTATAGCGACGAAGTTGTTTTGCAATTTTTTCTTCAGTTTCAGCAAACACCGAGGCAGCTCCACCGTGACCTCGGGTGTGGGCGTGTAGCACGACTCTGCTCGGAAGGTGGATTTTAATATCGCTTTCGAAACTAGAAGCCTCTTTGGTCAATACGATGTTTGCTTCGCCACGGCCGGAAAAATATTTTTGTAATAACTGCTCAATCGCTCTTTTAATGCGTTGCGTCAAAGATTCGCCTACTTGCATATTTTTCCCGGTTACGACTACATTCATCGTTTTTCCTTACTCTAGTAGTTATTGATGCCACAACTTTTATCGCGGTTATGGTATTCATGCTAAGAGGTATAAGGGAATTCGTCAAGAAATCAGCGCCCATAAGGCGGAGTGGGTGGTTTGTATCAAAAAATTATTGCGTACAGTTTGTGTTGGGTTTACACTTTGCGCTGATTTCTGGAGTCGCTGAGAAAAGCTTGTTTCGATTTTTTGTTTCGGCAGAGATAGGCGCAGAGATCGAGGAGCAGATTATGGTAGGGATAGACCCGTGTTGTCTCTGGGCGGGATGTCGAGATCGTTATCCATAAGCTGAGAACTCTGGAAGAGATTTTGAGGCTTTAAGCCAAGCCTTACAAAAGCCTTACAATAACCTTCTCGTGGGGCGGTTGGACTGTCGGAGCTGGAGCGTTGGTTGGGAGGATTCGGTTATTGCAGCACAAAAGCAAGCGCAATCTCTTATCAGAGTCGGGTTGGTGACTTCTGGCGGTGGAATCGCTTGAGTTTGATGTTTTGGTTGGTGCAGAAATTCAGGATTATGCTGATTGAGCCACAATTTTTTACGTAGCGG
>JABSOH010000026.1 GCA_013216065.1 Alphaproteobacteria bacterium | reverse complement strand
GGCTTTGCAGGTGCAGCATTCAAACAAGACGCAAATCAATGGCGCGGACATTTTGGTGGCCTTGCTGGCTGAGGACGAAAGCTACGGTGTGTACGTGCTTTCGCAGCAGAATATGACGCGTTTGGATGCGATGAATTATCTGTCTCATGGCATTGCACCGAGTGGCGATAGCGATTTGCCGCAGATTTTTTTCAGTAACGAAAGCTCGGACGACGACGACGAACACGCCGAAGTGCTGGAGAAGTACTGTATGAACTATTGCGCTAAAGCTGGAGAGGGTGGCTTCACGCTTCTGGTGGGTCGTGCGCACGAGTTGAAACGGATTATGCAGGTGCTGTGCCGCAAGAGCAAAAACAACCCGCTTTTGATCGGTGATCCTGGGGTTGGCAAGACGGCGTTGATCGAGGGCTTAGCACAACGGATCATCGCGAACCAGGTGCCGGAGCGTTTGAAGGATGCGGTGGTGTATGGCCTCGATTTGGCGGGGCTTTTATCTGGCGCGCGCTATCGCGGTGATTTTGAGGAGCGTCTGAAGATCTTGCTGGCAGCACTAGAGAAGCAGCCCAATGCCATTTTATTCATCGATGAGATTCACACCATCATTGGTGCAGGAGCCGCGAGTGGCAACAGCCTTGATGTTTCAAATATGCTGAAGCCGATCCTCGGCAAGGGGCGATTGCGCTGTGTTGGAGCAACGACCTATCGCGAGTATCGCAACTATTTCGAGAAGGACCGCGCCCTTGAACGGCGATTCCAGAAGATTGATGTGCCAGAGCCAACCGAGGAAGAAACCTTGGAGATTTTGAAGGGTATCAGTGGGGCTTACGAGAAACACCACCGTGCGGAGTATTCCAAAGAAGCCTTATGTGAGGCGGTGCGCCTTTCGGTGCAGCATCTGGCGAATCGTCGTTTGCCAGACAAGGCGATTGATATCATTGACGAGGCCGGAGCGGCTTTGCAACTTGGCAAATTGACCGAAAAGGACGCGAGCGATGCTCCAGATCAAATTGGCGCGACCGAGATCGAGCAGATCGTTGCCCATCTGGCGCGTATCCCCGAGCAACAGGTCAGCCGCGACGATCGGCATGTGCTGAAAAGCCTTGATCAGAACTTAAAGCGTGTCGTATTCGGGCAGGATCGCGCGGTAGAGGCTCTGGTCAATGCCGTCAAGCTATCACGTGCAGGTCTGCGCGAGCCGGGCAAACCAATTGGCTGTTACCTGTTCTCAGGCCCGACCGGGGTTGGAAAGACCGAAATGTCGCGGCAATTGGCACAAATTCTAGGCGTGCGGCTGAAGCGTTTCGATATGTCGGAATATATGGAGCGTCATGCCGTAGCGCGCTTGATCGGTGCACCGCCGGGTTATGTTGGCTTTGATCAAGGCGGGCAGTTGACCGATGCTATCGATCAAAACCCCCACGCGGTGCTATTGTTCGATGAGATTGAAAAGGCGCACCCGGATATCTATAATATTCTGTTGCAGGTGATGGATCACGGCAAATTGACCGATCATACGGGCAAGGAGGTCCATTTTGGACGTGTGATTTTGATCATGACCACCAATGCAGGTGCGGCGGACATGTCGCGGGCAGCGTTTGGTTTCGAGCGCGTGGGTCGCGAAGGCGAGGATAAAGAAGCCATCGCGCGTTTGTTCCAGCCGGAGTTCCGCAATCGTCTTGATGCCGAAATTTCGTTTGCTCCCTTGCCGCCTAAAGTTATTGAGCAGGTAGTGGATAAGATGTTCATCGAGCTCGAAGCACAATTGCTGGATCGTCAGGTTGAGATCAAATTGCTGCCAGCGGCACGCAAGTATTTTGTGCGCGAAGGCTACGATGCCGCATTAGGTGCGCGTCCGATTGGGCGTTTGATCAGCGAGAAAGTCAAGAAGCGCTTGTCAGAAGAAATTCTGTTCGGCAAGCTGATGTGTGGTGGCAAGGTTGAAGTGCATGCGAGCGGTCGCCCACAAGATATCACTTTGAAAATTACGCCGCATCCACGTAGCAAAAAGACACTTACGGCCAGAGTCAAAGCCTAGTCCTAAATTAAGGATGATAGGGACAAGAGAGGCTAAAGTAAGAATCTTTAAACAATACTAACCATGGCGATCACAGCGTTCACTGATCCTGAAATGCCAGGCGGATCGAAACTCCCTGACCGCTTGTGTTCGGCCATCTCTTTGCATAGAGACGGCCGCGCTACTTTTTTGCAAGAACATCAATTCGTTTTGCAAACTCGGATCGGCGTACATCCTTGTTAGACGAGCATTCTCTAATTGCAAGGATTTCATCTCCGGGATCATTGACGCATCCATGCCGCCATACTTGCTGCGCCATACATAAAACGTCGCATTGCTCATACCATGTTCGCGACACAACTCCGTCACAGGCACACCGCCCCCTGCTTGCTTGAGGATGATTTGGCTTTCCGTACATTTTGACTTCTTCATCTGAATGCTCCTTCGGTCAGTAAACCGCAGAAAATTCTGGTTTCAATACTGCCAATTTCAGGGACGATTACCCAAGCACTACAAGATCAATCATTCAACACTTTTTGCTCATGGACGTCATCATATCAATGGCATTGAAAACTTCTGGAACTCGGCAAAACGGCAGATGCAAAAATTCAATGGTATTCCGAAAAAACACTTCAGCATATTCTTGAAAGAGTGCGAATGGCAATTTAATACTGGTTCACCACAAAAGCCACTTAAAGAACTCAAGTCTACTCTCAAACCTCAATCTTAAGTGTCAGCCCCAATAACTATTGCAAACAACTACTACCTTGCCGACTTTTGTGCGCAGATCCGCTAGTGGAACCATGAATTCCGAAAATTCAGCCTCAATTGCCTGCATAATCAATTTCCCCGCTCCTGCACACAAAATATCTGTCAAAGGATCGGAAATTTCATCTCGATCAAATAATTCAACAATGTCATTTTCTTCCATGGTGGTGTGTTCTTGTAAAGTTTATCGATGTTGCGCAACAACAAATCAACCCGATACACCGCCGTCATTCAAATCATCAAACACCAGATTCGGTTATAGTTCTCCCACGCTCTGAAGTCGCTTTGGCTAGAACGGTACCGCCACCACGCTTGAGAACTATGTCAACGGACAACCATAATGGTGCTGGTGAGAGGACTCGAACCTCCGACCCACGCATTACGAATGCGTTGCTCTACCAACTGAGCTACACCAGCCTTAATACCTACTCATCAAGCGCGTTGTACTGAGGAAACTGCCAAACTTCAAGGGTGATGTATGTCGTGCTAAACTGGAGAATTACCAAAAAAAATACCGACTCAACCCTCTGCCAAGGCGCATCGTTGATCTTGTGTACTACCGGACATTCTGGATTGTGTACAAAGGGCAAGTAGCTGATGCTTACCAAAAATGGCGCTATCAAAAGTAGGGGCTGACACCTAAGGTTGAGATTTGAGAATAGACTTGAGGTCTTTAAGTAGCTTTTTTGGTGAACCAGCATTAAATCGCCATTTGCACTCTTTTAGGAACATGCTGAAATGTTTTTTTTGGAATACCATTGAATTTTCGCATATGCCGCTTTGCCCTGGTTCCAGAAGTTTTCAATGCCATTGATATGATAACGTCCATGAGCAAAAAGTGTTGAATGATTGATCCTGTAGCGCTTGAACCCTGACACCGTTATACGAGCGATAGCCATCGGTATAAACAAGGCGTTGCTTTCTACCGAATAATGGGCGTCAGAGTATCCATTTTAGCGTCCAGGATGGTTTGTGTGTAAACATTTTCACCGCGCTTCAAAATACCAGATACTGCCACTTTTCCAGCAACTCCTCTACCTCGTTTCCCTTTTCGAATATCATCAAAGTGGACACTACCATGATTTTTGTTTGATTTGTGATTCATTATCCTGAGAGGTATTTTTGAGTTTGAGACGCTTTTTTAGGGGAAGCTAGATAGTGTAGTCACGAGATATTGAACTATAGGTGCGATGCATCTGATGTGTATAGCGGCGATGCAGAGTTCTTTGGCGTGTCTTGTTTCAGCCAACGTTTCAGGTGCAGGAAAGCGTTTTCTACGAGATTTTGTACAGGTGTTTATCGTCGGCGCGTTGATCGCAGTGATTTTTCTTTGGCGGTCCCATACCCAGCTCAAGGGCATTCTCGAGGATATCATTGGTATCATGGCCTTTGTCGGCGATCAGATAAGCGGCCCGTTAATCAGGCGGTCTGCCTCTTTACAATCTGCTCCTGTACCTTGTGTAACAAGAGCCTGGATCGGCATGCCCTGCGGTCCACGGCCAGATGATGCGATTTTGTGTTGAGCCCCTTTTGTGCGGCTCATCTCCTGATCGCCGCCTCTTGCGCCAGAGGCATGAACTTTGCCACAGGACGCGTCGATCGTGATGCCATTCGTCATCAGGCTTGTCAATCAGGATTTCTAAAAGCTTTTCCCACACGCCCTTATCGCGCCGAACGACAGTGCGTATTGCTCCGGTCGCCGTAATCCGGCGACAAGTCACGCCATGGCGCACCGGTGCGCATGATCCAGAAAACTGCGTCGATAAAAACTTGCCGGTTGTCTCTGGCTATGCCGCCCCAACTGCCCACGCAACCCGGTAGGCGCGGTTCCAGCAATCCCCATCCTTGCTCTGATCTGTCGTGTCTGCGATGTGATGCTACTTGAGTCATGTGAGATCCTCCTTATTTACAAGAATCTCTTATTTCTCATCTCATGACTACAAATATCTAGAAGCGCTACGAAAAATTTTAAAGACCACAAGTGTGCGATAAAACTTCCAATGGGTCACCGGCTTTCGACAAACTGGCAAGATGCTCTTCAAAATCAAAAAAAATCCTGGATGGTTCATCAAAACCTCCTAATCTGGACACCCCCGAGAACCTAAAATTGATGAGACCTTGAATAGAAAAGGCTTTTTGTGTGTGAGATTGTCTCTGGAACTTCATCCGGGCGGGAATGCCCGGATGGAGCCCTTCGTACTCTGCCATGGCTTTCTTTTTTCGCCAATAGACCACACGACTCATATTGCAGACAAGGTTTGCCCGACCTGATCGCTTCTTTTTCTTCTTCGTTGTTACGCAGGCGGGGAGCGCCGACGGCATCGACCAACTCAGGGCGAGAAAGCCCTGTTCGTGCAAGGCCGCACGGGGAAACAAAACCTCGTCTGCCTTGGTCAGAATTTCGGCAAAATCGCATTTCGTCCGGCACAGGCCTGGAAAAGTTCAATCCGAGAAACCGCATCCAGCTCAAGCGGATGAAAAACCCGGTCTGCTCATCGGACAAGCCATACATAAAATCAGGATTTTGAACATCAAAACATGAGCGGGACGACCTCCACGACTGCGGCCTGCTCTGGGCACGGCCCGCTCCAAAGCAGTGCGAAAAATCTTGAAATCAACAGCACAGCCTCCAACGGATCGCCCGATTGGGAAATCTTTGCCAAACGTTCATCAAGATCGAAAAAACCGGATTGCGTCATCAAGCCCCCTGAAATTCAATACGTTCTATTGAATCAGAAAAACGCGACTTGAGCGAGGTTTTCGGGAGTGTCCAACTCTTTTTTTTAAGTCAATCCTGGGTTTTTTCGGCATCATCGGTGCTGCAGCTAAACAACTCGCCTTGCTCGGCACGCAAAACCAAGCCGGACTGTGTCAACTCTTCGCGCAAAGGCAAATCGTGCAGGCTACGCAAATTGAAGTGATGCAGAAATTCCGTCGTCGTTCCCCACAAAGTCGGTCGCCCCGGCACTTGACGATGTCCAACCGGAGTAATCCAGCCAGCATCGAGCAAGTGATCCAGTGTTGAGCGCGCGAGACTCACGCCGCGAATGTCTTCGATCTCTAGCCGCGTAATCAGTTGGTAGTAGGCAATAATGGCCAAGGTTTCCATCGCCGCCCGTGACAGTTTGCGCGGTACATCGGTTTCCAGTACCAGCGCATCGTGCAAATCGGGCGCGGTGATGAACACCCACCCTGTGCCGCGCTGCACCAGATGCACGCCTCGGCTTTGGTACATGTTTTGCAATTTTTGCAAATACTGTTCTAAAGGTGTTTTATCGGCGATAAATCCCCGTAAATATTTTTGATCAACCGGATTTTCCGCACGAAATAACACGGCCTCAAGGATACGTAAGCACCGAAAATCCATCAGATGACTCCGCGAATTTGCACTGAGGAGTGCAAATTTTCCTGCTTTAGCTCGATATCGCCCTCGCGCTGCATTTCCAAAGCCGCCATGAAGATCGAAGCAAGGCAAGATTTATTGAAAATGGCCTGATTATCTGATGATATTGTAATATTATTATATGTTTGATCCGGCACGACATCGATCAGATGTTGCCACTGGCGTAGTTTTCGCGCCAAACCTTTAAGATACACCCGCGCATCGTCGACCGATAATAATGGGAGGTTCGCCACCTTCAAACGGGCTTTTTGGTGCGTCTGGCGCTTATCGACAAAACGTAGCGCACGCAAAAGCGCCCCCATATCCGCGCTGTAGCCGATGTTTTCTAAGTATTGCAAAGTTCCCGAATTGCCGCGCCCAAAGAATTCGCGCCCAAATTGTGCCTGAACGCCAAACGCCTCGGCAACCTGCTGCATCGCAGAGAGTTTCTGTATCTGATGTGCTAAACGCTCGGCGGGGGCGCTCGGGTCATCGTTTTCAGCGCATTGTCCGTTTCTCGGTAGCAGTAAGCGCGATTTTAACATCGCCAACCACGCCGCCATTACCAGATACTCCGCCGCGCGTTGTAGTTGCTCGGGAGAGACAGTGCGCAAAAACGCAATATACTGCTCGGCTAAGGCTGCCATCGACACTCGACTCAGGTCAACCTCGGCATCCCGAACTAGAGACAATAGCAGATCAAGCGGCCCTTCAAATCCCTCTAGCGATGGAGAAAATACTGCGCCCTGTTCTTGGATCAGTTCAGTCGCCCTGGAAGCCTGATTCATGAGCCAAAATCATGCTGTTGCACCCAGTTTTGGTACTCCGCGCGGGCCGCAGCATCTGGCGGCAATACAGGACGACGGCGAATGTCTTCGCACGCTTGCCAACGTTGCCAACCCTGCGTTGTGATGGCAGGAGTCGCCGCCAAGAGCGTAACATTCTGCGCAAGATCACCCGTACAGTATAACGCCAAATCCGCCCCCGCTGTAAGAGTCTGCGTAGCGAGTTCGGCACTAGAACCAAAACCACTCAAAGCATACATGGCAAGATCATCGCTGACGATCAGACCGTCATAATCCATCTCGTTGCGCCACCAATCGCGCAAAATCCGTGATGATAGTGTCGCAGGCAGGTGATCCCAAGCTGGATACACAATATGTGCCGTCATCACCATCGGGGTATTTTTCAAAGCGATAAACGGCGCAAGATCGTGTACCAACAAATCTGCCCATTCGGCATGCACGCTCGGCAATTCCAGGTGGCTATCGCTTTCTGCGCGACCGTGGCCAGGGAAATGCTTCATTATCGGCACCACACCAGAAGACTTCAGTGCCTCAATCAACACGCCACCGCAAGCCACCACAGTCTCGGCGTCAGAGGCAAACGCCCGATTCCCGATCACAGCATGAGTTTCCGGGTACAATAAATCCAACACCGGGTGACAATCAACATCAACCCCTAACCCGCGCAAGTCCCCTGCCAGTAGGCGGGTTGCGGTATCGAGCAATCGCTTGCCCCGTGCTGCATCTTCGGTGAAACATTGGCCAAAATGCGCCATTGCCGGGAAAACTGCCCAATGCGGTGGTTTGAAGCGTTGGACACGGCCACCCTCTTGATCTATCCAAATCGGCAAATCCCAACCCGCAGCAGTTTTAAGATCCGCAATCAACGTGCGCACTTGCGCCGGATTCCGAATATTGCGCGCAAACAGAATGCACCCCATCGGAGGATATTGCGCCAAGACGGTGGCCTCGTCGGCGCTCAAAGCCGTACCAGCGCAACCAACAATCACGGCATGGGGTGCAGGCATCGGTTTTCCTTAAGGTTTAGGCGCATGCTTCAGCAAACAATCGCCGCCATAGCTTCTCAGGCGGCGCGCACCAGCTTTGGGATTTGGACTTATCACCAAAACCTGATATATACACCTGATGGTACACGCCGATATCCGCCACATTAACGCGATGCACCGAAGCCGTAAGACCTGACATCAGCCCAGAGAACTGATCGAGAAAACGCTCCGTACCACGCTGAGTGCCAGCCTCATCCAGCATGGAAGATACCTGCACTACATGCGACGAGGCAACGATTTTTGCAACAGTTTGCGGACTTTCGGGACGTTGCGCAATGTGTGGGATCAGCGGTTCAGATGGCGAGGTTTCAGTCACGGGATCAGGAATCACCGCCACCTTTTCCGTAACGACGGCCTCTTGCGGCGTATCGAGAGGATCGGTATGCACTGACTCTGCTTCTGCTGTCGAGATGCTAGAGTCGACCTGCGCTTCAGCCTCGGAAACTGGCGGCACAGCAACATCTTTGGCAACAATTGTGGCCTTTTTTTCGGAAACAATCTCTTGCAGAACCACCTCAGCCGTTTCACCATGTGTTGCCGCGATAATTTCCACAGCTTCTAGAGTTTCTGCTTTGGGTTTCGGGATAGAAACCTCCTCAGCAACAGTCGTTGTTGCCTTCTCTGGTGTTAACGAAACAACCGCCGAGACCGCTGCTTTCTGTTGTTGAAGAACACTCTGCTCCAAGCCCGCCAGAATTTTCTGTTTAAGGCGCTGCATCCGCACATTGTTGCGCGCACCAGTCAAAACCGCATCCTGCGGACTTGTCGCAGCCGTTTGTTGTTGCAAGTCGCCATCACGCATAGCACTCCGTGCCGCAGCAATTTCCTGCACAGGTTGTACTGGCAGCGATTTACGTAATGTGCCTTCAAGCAGTTTGTTCACGAGGTTCTGACCCGATGCCAACGCTGGCACCGTGGGTTCTTTCAGTTCTTCTACCGGAATCGTCGGAATCTCTAACAATTCCAGAGCCGAATCAGCCTCTGGTGCAGTTATCTTCATCTCTTGATCCTGCTGCACAGCCTGTGCCGTCGCCCTAGGATCGTGCAAGCCTAACGAGCGCAAGTCCTCCTGAATGCCGTCCAATTCGGGCGTGCTTTTCACTTTTACCGGCGGCGCAATCCGCAACGGCGTGTCCGGCGTACTGTGCACCATATACAGATACAGCACCGCAATGCACGCCATCGTCACCGCTACAAACAGCACAAAAGCAAGCCGCACAACACGGCTATCATCATAACCGCGCTCGTTCCGGCGCATGGCCTCAAGAATGTCTTTCTGGCTTCTGTCCAACCTTCACGACTCGCTTAGCGCAATTCATCCACCGCCGTCACACCCAGCAATCCTAAACCATCGGCAAGTACCTGTTTGACACCGCACAACAATTGACACCGCGCTGCCGTAAGGAGCGCATCATCACGCACCACTACGCGCAATTCTGCCTGATCCTTACCCTGACTCCAAAACCCATGCAGCTCCTTTGCCAATTCGCGCAAATACAAAGCGATACGATGCACCTCAAGCGCGCTCCCGGCGCGGCGGAGCATTCCGGAATACTCCGCGAGTTTACACAGTAAGCGGTGATCCGCCGCCGTGATCAACTTGGCGGCAAGTTCCTCTGCAGTAACTTCGGGCAGGATAGAAAATTCTGCTTTGGCGTGGCTAATCGCCGAATGACAGCGCGCATGAGCGTATTGAATATAAAACACCGGGTTATCCAGCGACTGTTGACGCATCAATTCAAGATCAAAATCCATGTGCGCATCGTTCTTACGTCCAAGCAAGTGCAGGCGCACCACGTCTTTGCCCACGGCTGCAATCAATTCTCTGAGCGTGATGAACGTTCCCTGACGCTTCGACATTCGTACTGGAGCGCCATTTTTTATGAAGCGCACGATTTGGCAGCACAGAATATCCAACGGGACTTCTGAGAACGCAGCCGCTGCTGCCTTAAGCCGTTTGACATAGCCGATGTGATCGGCACCGAAAATGTTAATCAGCCAATCGAAATTGCGCGCGAATTTATCGCGGTGATAGGTGATATCCGGCGTGAAGTAGCTCCAGGTGCCGTCGGATTTGATCAAGGGGCGGTCGATATCGTCGCCAAAGTCGCTGGAGCGGAACAGCAATTGCTCGCGCGGTTCCCAGTCTTCGGGCGTTTTCCCTCTCGGCGGCTCAAGGACACCGCGATACACCAGATTGTGTTCCTGCATATAGGTCAGCGTTTGCTCTACCGCGCCCGATTCTACCAAGGCACGTTCTGAAGTGAACACATCCTGAACAACTCCTAAAGCCTGAAGGTCGCTACGAATGATCTTTATCATTGCGGCAATTGTATACTCGCGGATCGGAGCGAGGTACTCGGATTCCGGCACATTCTGGTAGGTTGTCCCAAACCGCGCCGCAAGTGCCCCACCAACTGGAATCAAATATTCCCCCGAATACAACGGCGCATCGAAGGTTTGGGTCTTATCCCCCAACGCCTCAAGGTAACGCCCATGAGCCGAGCGCGCCAAGACATCGACCTGCACCCCGACATCGTTGATATAATATTCCCGGGTGACATCATAACCAGTCCGCGTCAATAACACCGAGAGCGCATCGCCAAACACCGCGCCACGCGCATGACCGACGTGCAACGGCCCGGTCGGATTGGCCGAGACATATTCGATATTCACCCGCTTTCCCGCACCAACATCGCAGTGGCTAAAGTAGTCGGGATCCGACAAGATCCGCGCCAACTCTGCGGTCAGAAATGACACTTTCAGCCGCGCATTGATAAAGCCTGGCTTCACCACGCTCACTTCAGCAAACGCTGACCAATTCCGCAAATGCTCAGCAATGGTTTCCGCCAACACCATCGCCGCGACATCCTCGGACTTCGCCAGCATCATCGCCGCATTACACGCCAAGTCACCATGACTGGCATCGTACGGTGGCGAAAAATGAAATCGCCCCGCATTCTCTGCCGTAACGCCTGAAAAGATCTGTTGCAGCATCAACATCAAATCACGATCCAGAACCTGATAAAAGTCTTCTGCCATCCCGCCCTCTTAAGTTTATGAAATTCTCATCCCCTTCTGATATAACTGTACGTAATAAGACGCAATCCTTTCCCTCCTCGGCTTTCCCCTTGGTTCTGATCGAAGCACAATGATGATGAAACTGAATATTCCAGCAATCGCGGCTGCAGACGCGCCGATTATGCCCACCGCGACACAAGCAGCCACCAGCGCACTACTCAGCATTGATGACAGCGCGGCCAAAAGGCTGCGTGCCTTGATGAGTGCGCAGAACAACGACAATCTCAAATTGCGGATTCAGATTCGCGGTGGCGGCTGCTCGGGCTTCCAATACCGTTTCAAGCTGACCGAGGACATCAACGACAACGATCATCTTTGGCAACGAGACGGCGCGACCATCGCGGTTGACCCCTTAAGCCAGCAGATGCTCAACGGTGCACGGTTGGAGTACTTTGCCACCCCGATGGAAAGCGGCTTTCGTCTCGAAAACCCGCGCGCCAAAAGAAGTTGTGGTTGCGGGATATCCTTCTCTGTCGAATAGAATGATGGATTTGCTGCAATTTTGGCATCTGCTCCTGTTATTACTGTTGCAGTTCGGGGCTAGGGCATGGTGCTTTGTTGGTCCACGCACGGTAATCTCGTTGCTCAGTTCGGCGGATATCGTTAGGCTCAGGACTCATTAAACATACTCTAATAGAGCCGCTTCACCTTCCGGGATAGTTGTCCCACGGGGCATTTGAGCAGAGGAGCGATCTTTCCGCGAACAACAGCGTTACTGCGTAAACGGATAGCATAGAAATAACCCTCCGCTTCCAATGTTTCGTAAAACTCCGGGACGGAAAAGGCTGCATCTGTACGAAAGAACCGCAGCATGTCATGTCCGGCACATGATCCTCAAGATCGGACATCATACGGACGAGTGGCTCTTGTATTTTGATAACCACTTCCACGTAGAGCGCGAACTCTACATCGTCTCCCTGAAAATTTCCGCTACACGCTTGCACAAAAAATTGGATGCTTTAAAATTATTGAAGGGGACAGAGTCCCCCTTCAACAGAGAATTACAAACAGAACTACACCGATGACTTTTGCAACAGGTCTAATGAACATAACGTCGTAGCACAAAAAAATGTACTATAATAAAATTTGTACTAGCGGTCATCGGGGATTAATGCTTACTCCGAGCCTATTGTCTCGGGTACGACTCAAAACATGGCAAAAAAATCATCTTTCGGTACGGTACCTGCGCGCACGTTACCCAGCGATGTACGTTTGAGTGCCAATCAACATTTGGTCTGGAAACAACTCAAGAACGCCAACGCGCCATTGAGCGCGTATCAAATCCTCAAGAAAGTTAACGGCAAGGGCATTTCTGCGCCACAACAAGTATATCGCGCGCTGGAACGATTGATCGAGATTGGTGTGGTGCACCGTCTCGAGTCGGTGAGCAGATATGTTGCCTGCACGCAAAAGGCTCCACACCCATATCAAGACTCGCTGTTTGCGATTTGCAACCATTGCGGGCGTGCCTTCGAATTCAAGGCGAAAAAAGCGTTGAAGCAAATCCACAACAAGGCCTTTGAGCAAGACTTCACGACCGGACAAGACCCATATTGAATTGCGTGGACACTGTGCAGCATGTCTTGATAAATCTGCTTTATGATAACTCGACGCGATGATCCGAGACCACCCATGACAACCTCACAAAATTGGCTGATCACTGGCGCAAATGATTTTATTGGACAGCAGATTACACACGGACTGATAGCGGACGGGCATCTGTGGTGGGGCTAGACCGTCAACCAGAGAGCCGTCTTCAGAGGCGTTTCGCTGGCATCAGTTGGATTAATCGTCCGGAAGATTGTCCGCTTGAACCAAGCCGAGTGCTGAACCTTGCTGACGAGCCGATAGCAGAGCATCGTTGGATACCAGAACGCGAGAGGACTCTATGGCAAAGCCGGCGGGGTACCCTGACCGAAGGATTGTCATCGTGGCCAGAGACCCTTGCCGCCCCATCAGAAGTGATCATTTCAGGCTCGGCAATCGGTTATTACGGCACTTTTGACGGTGCGAAAACCGAGTCCAGCCCTGCGGGTTTTAGCTTCAGTGCTGAGTTATGCCAAGCGTGGGAAAACGCCCCTTGCGCACGCCTGCAAACCAGCCGAGCCATCATGCCTGAAATTCCCGGCCCCCTGAACGCCACCGCGCCCAACCAGATGAGCAACTGCCGTTTTGTTGCGCAGCACCTCGCACGGCACCGTACACCGCCCGGCACTGCTGACCACACCGGGATGGGTGACGAAAGCCGTTTGGCACCATGACAGAAGAGATGTGGCTGTGCGGTCAAACCATCCTACCCACCAAGGCCACAGCACACGGTTTTAATTTCGCTCATCCTTGGATGTGCCGCGCGCTTACGGCGGCATTGGCCAAATCATGACCAACACGGGTTATGGCGGCTTGCGCTTCGATCATCGTTTTGCGGCTCTTCCGGCAACGTTCTATACCGCAATGCCCGCTAAGGGCATGATGACAAAGCCAAAATTACTTACAGCAAACCCCTCTGTCGCCGCACGAATCGGATTGGATTCAGCGTGTTTTGCCACGCCAGAATTTGCTGAAATTTTCGCAGGCAATGCACCCTTACCCGGCGGAAAACCTTTGGCAATGGTCTATTCTGGACACCAATTCGGGGTCTGGGCAGGACAATTAGGCGATGGGCGGGCTTTGTTGCTCGGGCAGGTGCGCGACGCAAATCAGCAACTCTGGGATATCCAACTCAAAGGAAGTGGCCGCACGCCCTATTCGCGCATGGGTGACGGGCGCGCCGTGTTGCGCTCGTGCGTGCGCGAATATCTAGCAGGAATTGCCCTTGAAGGCCTTGGCGTACCCACCACTCATGCCCTATGCTTAATCGGCACAGGCAGCATGGTGCAGCGCGAAACTCCAGAACCCGGCTGTGTCCTGACCCGCATTGCACCCTCGCACATCCGGTTCGGGCATTTCGAGCACTTCGCCCATCACGGCATGCGCAACCAAATCCCCCTTCTGCTCGATCATGTCATCAATGAATACTTCCCCGGCCTGTCCTATCGCGAGTATCTCTCCACCCTAGCCACACGCACTGCCGAGTTGATCGGCGACTGGCAAGCCATCGGCTTTGCCCACGGCGTCATGAACACCGACAACATGTCCGCACTCGGCTTTACCATCGACTATGGCCCATACGGCTTTCTCGATCGCTTCGATTTGGGCTTTATCTGCAACCACTCCGATCATCAAGGCCGTTACCGCTTCGACTGCCAGCCCGAGATTGCGCACTGGAATCTCCTCGCGCTATGTACCGCCCTGCAGAGCATGATCCCGTGGTCAGAAAGTCAGGACATCCTGAAAAGTTTCTACCCAACCCTAATCGCGCGCTATCACAGCCGTATGATGGCAAAGCTCGGCTTACCCTCTGAAGCCAGTGACCGCACGCTATGGCAGGATTTTTTGATGTTGTTGCAGGAAAGCCAAGCCGATTATACTCTAAGCCTCCGCGCGCTCGCAGAATGGCTGCGCACGCAAGCGGGCAAGTTGCCTTTTGCGCATGCAGAGGGGGCAGAGCAGTGGTTGGCGACGTACCGCGATGTACTCAAGGGCTACGGCACGCCTGTACAGATTGCCGAAGCGATGGATCGGCATAACCCACAGTATATTTTGCGCAATTGGCTTGCTGAAGAAGTAATTCGCGCACTCGAAGATCACGACGATCCAGCACCATTACATAAACTGGAATCGGTCTTGGCACAACCCTTTAACGATCACTCAGATTGCCTACCGTGGCGCGCACCGCCGCCCGCGCATTATTCTGGATTAGCGGTGTCGTGTTCAAGTTAAAGCAAAACCAAGTTCATCCGCACTCAATAACCAGCACCTACTGATCCTGAACAAATTGATTCAATTTGAATATCTGTTGAAGATTTTGCTGAGTTCTTTTTCTGACAGCCCTGCCTTGCGCCGATTTGTATTCAATGGGATTAAAGTCTAGAAAATAAGTCATCTATATAACCAATTTATAATGGATCATCTATATTGTCAAATCTGGTGTTTGAGTTGTTGAAATCATGCGGCAGCCTGATTGTCCTTGGTTACATCTACATCCGTCTGCAAATTGCACTCCGATAATCACTTTGTCCATGTGGACACCTCTATCGGCCATGATTTTTGTTTGATTTGTGATTCATTATCCTGAGAGGTGTTTTTGAGCTTGAGACGCTTCTTTTGGGGGACTTAATGAAGAATTTGAGCTTTTTTGCTGTACCGGATCATTTGCGGACGGAGTTTCTCATCCGAGATCGTCTGGGCCGGTTACGCTTTTTGGGTCTAGAGTCTGGCGGGGCGATGCGCCGAGTATTCCGGGAGCGTTTGACGAGGGCGATCTTCCAGCGTCGTGCGTTGTCCCGTGCAGAGTATTCCCCCCCGCGGT
>JABSOH010000025.1 GCA_013216065.1 Alphaproteobacteria bacterium | reverse complement strand
CAATCTGTTTGCCGGAAATATCAACAGTGATACTTTTCACGCGTGGATGACACAGGAATTGATCCCCAAACTCCCTCCTCATCGCGTGATGGTGATGGATAACGCCACTTTCCATAAGCGAAAAGACACACAATCCGCTATCCTCAACGCTGGTCATACTCTGGAATATCTCCCACCACACTCACCTGACCTGAACCCAATAATGGGCCCAGGCAAAGGCTATCGGAAGAAGGAGACATTGTTCAATCGATGAGTTGGTTTCGGGATCAGAATTATGTGAATCAAAAAAATGTTGTTTAGCTATACCATTGAGAAAACGCCCTCTCGTACGGGGCACGCAAACGGGAATCCCCGCGATCCTGATCACGGTTTTTGGATTTCATGTTTCTCTTTTTGATTATGACGGTTTTTGCTGCGGATCATGTATCGAGCTTTCTGCACACCAATAGCCCTTGTCGCTATAAACCGCGCCCTGATCAGGGCAGATATGCCCCAAGCCGTCAGAAACATCCGCCGGAGTGGCTGCAGTCTTTTTGAGCAGACCCGATTGTGTATCAACACTGACGTGTTCCTTAATATTGTTCAACAGTATTCTCCTTAAGCATTTTTGTGACGCGCATTTAGCGCGATTTACATCGCCATAGTGCGCAGCCTCATCTTAAAAAAATGTATGACGATTGCGTAAAGAAACCATGAACAATGATGTGAAGATGAAGAAACGAACCCCCGTGAAATACCTTGCAGAACCCTGCTTGAAGGTGTACACAGGCGCTAATGATTGGGCATCTCCTTGGGCTGCGTTTGGTTGTGCCTGCACAAATTTGGAGAAGACGCTCGGGGGTTGAGAAAATTTTGAGGAGCGATTGATGCCAAAACTGAAAACCAAATCCTCGGCGAAGAAACGCTTCAAAATCACTGGTACCGGTAAGGTGCGTTTTGCCAGTGCAGGCCTGTCGCATAACACCTCGAAGCGCCCGCAAAAAATGAAGCGGCAAAACCGTGGCACGCAGATTCTCGCAAACTGCAATGCCAAGGTCGTCAAGCGCTACTTCTTGCGTGGCCATGCCTAATCACCAGATATCCTGTTTTTAAGGAGTTTCCTCATGGCCAGAGTTAAACGCGGAGTGACATCTCACGCGCGCCACAAAAAAACCTTAAAACAAGCTAAAGGCTATCGTGGTCGGCGTAAGAACACGGTCCGAATCGCGATGCAGGCGGTGGACAAGGCTGGGCAATACGCCTACCGCGACCGCAAAGCCCGCAAGCGTGATTTCCGTGCTTTGTGGGTTCAGCGCATTAACGCGGCGGCACGCCAACACGGTCTGCGCTATTCCGAGTTGATGAACCTGCTGAACAAGTCGGGGATTGAACTGAACCGCAAGATGCTGGCCGAAGTTGCTGCCGTTGCGCCTGAGCAATTCAAGGCGATTGTCGAGCAAGCCAAAGCCGCCTAGTGTATCTATCGCGAACTTATCTCGTCCAAATTTCCTTTATCCGGATGGATCGTCGATGTCAGAAATCGCCAGCAAGGTCACACGACTGCTTGAGGCGATTGAGACCGCCGACGATGCCGCGAGTTTAGAGCAGTATCGTCTAGGGGCCTTGGGACGCAAAGGCTTGGTGACCTTGGCGTTGAAGTCACTGGGTGGAATCCCTGCTGAGGAGCGCCGCGAAATCGGACAAACTATCAACCAGCACAAAGCTGCGCTTCAGGCGGCATTAGAGCAGAAACACGCTGTACTTCACGCGCAGGAGCGTGATGCGCAAATGGCGCACGAAGCATTGGATGTCTCGCTACCAGCACAAAGTACCCCGATGGGGATGCTGCATCCGATCAGCCAGATTATTGACGAAGTTTCGGCGATTTTTGCTACAATGGGCTTTGCAATTGCCGAGGGTCCAGATATCGAGAGCGACGCGTTGAACTTCACCGCGCTTAACTTCCCCCACGACCATCCCGCCCGCGAGATGCATGATACGTTCTATATGGCCAATTCGCCCGAGGATCAGCTTATGGTACTGCGCACCCATACCTCGCCAGTGCAGGTGCGGGCTTTGCGTGCAGAGGGTGCACCAATTCGCGTGATCGCGCCCGGACGCACTTACCGATCAGATCACGACATGACGCATTCGCCAATGTTCCATCAAATCGAGGGGCTAGTGATCGACGAGGAGACACACTTCGCGCATTTGAAAGGCTGCCTGAGCGATTTTTGCCGCGCTTTCTTCGAACTCAATGATGTTCCCTTGCGTTTTCGCCCGAGCTTCTTTCCCTTTACTGAACCCTCAGCCGAGGTCGATATTGGCTGCAGCCATGACCGCGGTTGCTTGATCATCGGAGCTAGAGCGGACTGGATGGAGATTCTCGGTTGCGGCATGGTACACCCCAACGTCATTAAAAGTGGCGGTCTTGACCCGGAACGCTATCAAGGCTTTGCCTTCGGCCTTGGAATCGAGCGGCTGGCGATGCTGAAGTACGGCATGCCCGATCTGCGACTGTTCTTTGACGGTGATCCGCACTGGACTCGGCATTACGGTTTTGCCCCTCTGGAGTTTCCCACACTTTCGCGCGGCTTGCGCCCCTAGGATCAAACGGATCAATTTAAGGCTGCAAAGATGAAATTTCCCCTAAGCTGGTTGCATGATCACCTCGATAGCGATGCCGATCTGACGACTCTGTGCGACACCCTGACCATGGTGGGTCTTGAGGTCGAGGCCGTTGATGATCCGCACAAGAAACTTGCTCCTTTCGTCGTCGCCGAAGTCGTCGCGTACAGTAAGCATCCCGATGCCAATTGTTTGAGTGTCTGTCAAGTCTCTCTAGGCAGTGGCGACCCAATACAGGTGATTTGCGGCGCGCCCAACGCCCACCAAGGGATGAAGAGCGTATTCGTTGCGCCGGGGAATGTCGTGCCGAGTACGGGAATTCTGCTGAAATCCAGCAAAATTCGGGGACTCAAATCCAATGGCATGCTGTGTTCCGAGCGCGAATTGCAACTTTCTGATGAACACGACGGTATTATTGATCTGCCCGCCGATGCGCCCGGGGGCATGGCTTTTGTTGACTATCGCGGCCTACACGATCCGGTGATTGAGGTTGCTCTAACCCCCAACCGCGGCGATTGTGCTAGCATGCGTGGGATTGCACGGGATTTAGCGGCGGCGGGGATCGGTACGCTCAAACCGCTACTCATCCCCGAGATTGCCGCCAGCTTCTCAAGCAGTCAATGCTGGGCGATTGCCCAAGGTGCTGAAGAACACTGCTCGCAGGTCGGTGGTCGCGCATTCTCCATCGACGGCAACCCCGCCGCACCAGATTGGATGCAGCAACGCTTGCTTGCGATTGGTTTGCGCCCGATATCAGCATTGGTTGACATCACTAATTACATCACCCACGATATCGGTCGTCCTTTGCACGTTTTTGATGCCGACAAACTCCACGGCGACACCCTGACCATGCGCTTTGCCAACAAAGGCGAAAACTTACTGTGCTTAAACGGCAATAGCTACAACTTAACACCAGATGATCTGGTGATCGCCGATGGTGAAGGCACGGTGTCGCTAGCGGGGATCATAGGCGGCGGGAACAGCAGTTGTGATGCTAACACCCGTCGCGTGTTCCTCGAGGCCGCAAGCTTCAACGCGAGTACCGTCGCGCGCACTGGACGGCGTCTCGGGATCGATAGCGACGCGCGGTTTCGCTTCGAGCGCAAGGTCGACCTAAACTCGATTGATGAGGGTATCCGCTACGCCAGCCACTTGATCATCGAGTGCTGCGGCGGCACAGCCTCCGAGTTAGTTTGGGCTGGAAGTAGCCCCGCACCTGTGACGGCAATCCCCTTACGGATCGCGCGATTCGCGCAGATCGCTGGAATCACGCTTTCCTCGGCGCAAATCATCGAGATACTGCAACACCTCGGTTGTACCGTAGTCGCAGAATCCGACGCGCAACTCAGCGTCACGCCGCCAAGTTCACGTCCCGACATCACCCTTGAGGTGTGCATGATCGAAGAGGTCTTGAGAATTTACGGCTACGATAACGTGCCAGCCACCTCACTGCCGGCGCCAGAAGATCGCGCCAAACGCACCGTCAATCCTGCCCAACGCCGCATTGGCCTGATTAGGCGTCGCCTCGCACAAGCGGGACTCGATGAGGTCATCAACCTGTCCTTCGTCGACGAAGGCGTAGCTAAAATGCTCTCGGAACACCCCGTGCCGCGAATCTCCAATCCGATCAATGCCGAAATGACCCACCTGCGCCCAACTCCACTGGCTGGGCTGTTGCAATCGGCGGCACAAAGCTACGATCGCCGTCGTGCCGCCTTGGCGATGTTCCAAATCGGACCAGGTTGGATACGCAGTGCCAAGGCCGATCGGCAATCACTGTACGCGGCGGGCTTACGTCTCGGGGTTGTAGCCCACTGGCAAAATGCACATCAAGGCGGCAACGATCCCTATGCCGTGAAGGCAGACTGTCTTGTTGTGCTAGAACTGTGCGGGATCGAACAGCCGCAATTGCGCCGCAAAGTGCCAAAACACTATCATCCTTATCGTAGCGGTGGTTTGTTTTTGGGCAAAAAGCCTCTAGCCTACTTCGGTAACCTACACCCCGAAATCACCGAAAGCTTCGGGTTCAAGTTGCCGAATGGAACGCGGATCGCAATGTTTGAAATTTTGCTGGATAATCTGCCCCCAGCAAAGGTCAAATTTGCCACTAAGCCCGCGTTAGAACAATTCGCTTTGCAGCCCGTGACCCGTGATCTGTCGTTTGCTTTGCCGCTCGACTTCGCCGCCGGAGAATTGATCCGCACTATTAGAGCTGTCGACAAAAAACTGATCAGCGACGTTGCCCTATTCGATGTCTACAGCGACGATACGGTGCGTGCGGTGGCCTATCGCGTCACCATCCAACCGCACCACGAGACCTTGACCGAAGCCGATCTTGGGGCATTGTGTCAGAAAATCGTGACTCAGGTCGAGAAAAAATCCCCTGCCACTCTACGTTGAACCAGTGTATCGGATCAGTGTGCTAAATCAACGCACGGCATCCCTCCACGATACACTGACGAAGCGGTGGTGTCCATCACAGCGAAGCAAGTTCTTGCTGAGGCGTAGTATCAGGCGTTGATATAATTAGTCATCAAAATCTAAAGAAGAACCCCATGACATCGACCTCTACGACGCGAACCTTGACGCGCTTGTTCACGCGTCGGTACGAAATCCCTCACCTTCAAGGCTTACGTTCGTGTCAGAACGCGCAAGATTGACCTTAATCTTCTGGCTCTTGATGTTGAGATATAATCCCGACGCTGATCAAGATGAACGCGCTGAACGTTTCGGAGTGTGCCAAAAAACCATTGGGCAAGCTTTAAAAAAGCTGAATGTCACCTAATAAAAAAAGCCCTGACGCATCCCAAAGTGACCGTCGGCAAACGGCGGGACTTTCAACGACAGATTGTTGGGCACAGTGGCAAACAAATCATTGATCTTGATGAAAGTGGTTTTGCCGAGCTCACAATCTGTTTGCCGGAAATATCAACAGTGATACTTTTCACGCGTGGATGACACAGGAATTGATCCCCAAACTCCCTCTTCATCGCGTTATGGTGATGAATAACGCCACTTTCCATAAGCGAAAAGACGCACAACCCGCTATTCTCAACGCTGGTCATACTCTGGAATATCTCCCACCGCACTCACCTGACCTGAATCCAATAATGGGGCCCCAGGCAAAGGCTATCAGAAGAAGGATAAATTGTTCAATCGATGAATTGTTTCGGGATCAGAATTATGTGAATCAAAAAATTGTCGTTTAGCTATACCAATTCGGATGCTGTTTTCGCTGTCGAACCCGCAACAAAGTATTTCATGAATTCAAGTTGATTATTTCTTGGTAATTTACAATGCCTTACATAGACAATACCTAACTTATTTCAAGTCAGGTGCCAGTCCCAAAGAAACTCTTTCGCGTATGCATTGCACACACTCGTATGAAGAAACTCCGCATCATGGCTGATCGATTCCGCTCCCCGTGCTACAAAGTTCTCCATTATCGCTGGCATAACCAACATCATGGCAGGATTTTAATTGTAGAACAGAAAAGAGGAAATTGCACCTTATTCAAAGAAGCGCTATTTTTGCAACAGTGCCTATTATACTTTTAGGTTTGATGATGGAATGGTGTAATTTTGTTTTGCAATTTACGCACCACCGACCGATGTGCTAGCACCACAATATGATCCCCCTCAAGAAGGCGCATATCTGGCTTAGGCACCAACATTTTCTGATTGCGTATAACGGCCCCGACGATAGTTTTTCTAGGAAATTGTGCTTCTTGAATGGTTTTACCACATACTGGCGCGTTCCGGCTAATCTCGCTTTCGATGACCTCGGCTTGCCCACCTGCAATGCTGTGCGCCTGATGCACATGTCCCGAACGCAGGTGGCGCAATATATTCGAAGCCGTGATCTCGCGCGGACTCACCACCATATCCACGCCCAATGCCTTCAATAAAGGAAAGTAATCCGAATGGTTAATCAGGGACGCTACTCGGTCAATCCCTTTACGCTTTGCAAGTAACGCCAGCAGGATGTTGGTTTCCTCGTGATTGGTCAGCGAAAGTACCGTATCGCAACGATCAATCCCAGCCTCTTCTAGGATTTGAATATCCATTGCATCACCACGAATCACCATCGCGCGGCCTTGCATTTTCTGTGAGACCTCGCGGGCCTGCTGCGCGGATTTTTCAATGATCCGGATTTTTATATCGCTATGTTCTGCAATGAGCTTTAGTGCAAGCTCGCTCGCAATCTGTCCACCACCTACAATCAGCACCCGCTCTAAGGGTTTTGCCTCGTAACCAAAGGTGAATAACGCCGCCGGGATATACTCGCGGTCGGTGCAGAAGTAGATTTGATCACCTTTTCGGAACACGTCTTGTGCTGAAGGAACAAGGACTTCTTCACCACGTACAATGGCGGTAATCGTGATCGGCAGATCGGAAAAACGATCCGTTAGCTGTCGAAGAGGCTCGTTTAAAATCGGACAATTTTCGTTTAAGTGCAAAGAAATAAGCTCAACAATACCGTCACACAGCGAAATTGCTTCTGCCGCTCCAGGAATCGCAAGACTCATGCAAATTGCTTCGGCCGTCTCCATTTCTGGCCAAATTACATGGTCAATCGGAAAGATTTTATCATCAAAAAGCGCTTGAAAATAAGACTCTTGGTAGGATCTTCGCCTAATGCGTGCAATTTTGGTTTGGATGCCAAATACCGAATGCGCTATCTGCGACGCCACCATGTTGACCTCATCGGACTGTGCCACCGAGATCATGATATCGGTTTCTGCTGAAGCACCTGCTGCCTCAAGAGCTTCGGGGTCGGAAATGTGACCAACAATAGCCTGCACGTCGTATTTGTCGTTGATTTGACGAATACGCTCTTGATCCGAATCAAGTACTATAACATCACTGCCCTCGTTGACCAAAAAATCAATCAAGTGCATCCCTACCTGCCCTGCTCCACCGACGATTACGCGCATACAAGAGGTTTCCTTTTCCTAATCCATCGAGCCGTCTATACCGAGGTTACGCATTTTACGGTGTAACGATGCCCGATCCATACCGACAAATTGTGCCGTTTGTGAAACATTGCCTCCAAAACGCTCAAGATGATAGCATAAATACTGTTGCTCGAATTCTTCGCGAGCACTACGCAATCCCCCGGCGAGACTCCCAATCAGTTTCTGCCACTGCAGGATACGACTGTGCTGCTGATGGTTTGCCTCATCGCCAATAGCGCGATGCACGAGTTCCGGCGTTGCCACCGAACCACTGTAATGCAAACGGGTGAGAACATTTTCAAGCTCGCGGACATTATTCGGCCAATGATGAGATTGCAATACCCCTAAGCTTTCGGCGCCGACTTCTGGTGCAGCTTGATCGAGTTTGTGGTTGAGTCGCTCTTGAATATTAGCAATAAGCGCGGGCAAATCCTCGGGTCGTCGTCGCAGAGGAGGCAATTCGAGTACTCCAAGCGCAATGCAATCGTACAAGCTTTGAGAAAATCCTTCTCTGCGCCGTAAGTCTGCTGCGGCAATCTCGCTGGTGCATAAAATGCGGACATCGACCTTGACACGCTGATTCTGGCCCACGCGACGAAAACGCTTGGAGTGCAAAAACTGCACCAGCAATTGTTGTATCGCGACCGAGAGACGATTGACATTCTCTAAGACTAATGTACCGCCGTGGGCTAATTCTAGTTTGCCGACACCGCCATCTTCCTTGCCAAACAAAACCATCGCTTCGGTGTCATCATCAGAGAAACCAGCACAATTATGCCGTTGCAAACCACCTAGGGTGCGCGACGAAACCTGATGTATATGTTGCACCAAACGGCTTTTCCCGACACCTGCCCCGCCCGTAACCAACAGACGACGATCGGTTTTCGCCCACTGTTCAAGATTTTTCGTCACCATTGCCATGGCCGGGGAAAGCGTTGCAGTCAAGGGCTGTCTTTTGCCCAATTGCCGAGCCATATCTTGGTTTTCGCGGGTTAACTGCGCTTCGCGCAAACCGCGCTCAACGGCATGAAGTAAACCATCCAACGAAAAAGGCTTAGTCAAAAAATCACAAGCACCTATCTTTAAAGCGCGTACTGCCATGTCCACAGTACCGTGCCCTGACACCATGATCACTGGCAAACCTGGACTGAGTCTTTGTAGATTTTCCAATATGAACAAGCCGTCTTTGTCGCATTGCCGAAACCACACATCAAGGATCGCCATGCTCGGCAAACGCTGCTGAATTGCGGCCTGCGCCTCGGCAATGGTCGCACACGAGCGTGGCTGATAACCTTCATCTTCCAAGATTGCGCAAACCTGCTCGCGGATGTCGTCTTCGTCGTCAGCGACCAAAATATCCATCTGCGCCACTACTCCTCTGAAGGCGTTGTATCACGCCGAAACGATAACTCTACCATCGCGCCACCGCCTGCACGATCACGCAATGTGCATTCGCCGTGATGCTCGTGGACAATACGCAGTACTATTGCCAAACCAAACCCGCTTCCAGTTTCGCGCATGGTATTGTACGGATCAAATAATTTCTCTCGATTCTCTGCTGGCCAACCCGGGCCATTATCGCTGATACCCAGACTTATCTTGTCTGCGCTGGCTTGAAGGTTTAGGGTGACTTCACCAGTTTCCGCATGTTCAGGCGATTCGCTAATTGCTTCGGCGGCATTCTTCAAAAGATTCACTAGGACCTGTACTATTTGCCGACGGTCACACGCCCACCATACCGTCTGATCTGGAACCTCGGTATGTACCGTCACTTGATGATCGCGATTGTGCTCGATAAAAGTGGCTTCACGGCAAATTTCGTTCAAATCTTCACGTGCAAAGTTGGCTTTTGGCATTCTGGAAAAATTTGAAAACTCTTTGACCATCAAAGCGATATTGTCGACTTGACGCAGGATTGTCATGGTCGATTGCGCAAGAGCCTCAGTATCGCGCAGGGTAACGCTATCAGTTTCAGTGGCAAGTTTTTTCAGCAGAGGCAAGTATTTGCGCCGCAAACGCTCGGTTGCAAGGCGAATTGGTGTGAGCGGATTGCGCATTTCATGGGCGATGCGTTTGGCAACTTCCGACCACGCCGCAAGGCGTTGTGCGTTTTCAAGCTCGGTGATGTCGTCGATACTCAACAGCAATTGCGTCTCATCATCACCTGGCAGTTCAACGATCCGGATCAACAAAGTCCGGCTTTGCCCCGAAGCCAGACGCACGCTGGTATGATTCTGCCAGACTCCTTGCCGAGGAATACGGCAGGGATCACTGACGACAGCTACGATTTCGGGTAATACCGATAAGACATCGATCTCAGTAGGAGCTCCGGTACATTCCAAAATTTCACGGGCGCGTTGGTTAATCGAAAGCACTTTAGCGTGCGAATCAAGCCCAACGATTCCGGTTGAGACGCTACGCAAAATATTCTCGGTGTAGTCCTGACGGCGGACAATGTCCGCGTTCGCTGCTATCAGCGCGGATTGTGACTGCTGCAAACCCTCTGCCATGGTGTTAAAGGCCTCACTGAGTTGTGCGGTTTCATCCCGAGGCAGATTTTCCGTAGCAACTCGCGCAGCCATATCGCCTTGACCAATCCTCTGTGCCGCTTTGGTAAGGCGACTGATTGGGGCAGCAATTGAGCGTGCGAAGGCAATCGATAAAAACACACTAATCAGTATACATAGCACCGAAAACAGCGCGAAAACAGCGACAAAGCCGATTTTCAGCCTTTCGAGTTGACCTTCCAGCACAGTAAAATTGCGCACTGCGCCGTTGACGATTGCAGTTTGCTTCACAACCTTGGAACTCACATACCGCCCAGCGTAGAGATACAGGTTGTTGCTGCCGCGCAATTTAATCAGACCCCGTGCCTGATCGGTATCTTTCCCCAAAATCAGCACTAGTTCACCCTTGCTGGCGCGCGCGATGTCCTTGCGTCGTACTGGCTCCATTTCAAGCACGGCCGTAAAGCCAGCTCGTGCCACCACGGTACTTTGTCCGATGGGCAAAATCTCGAGGATCAGCGCTTGGTTGATGTTGCGGGTCTGAGTCACAACTTGTAAAAAACGCTCGATATCCCGGGTCGCGATGGTGCTAGCCTGAAAGGTCTGGTCAAAGTTCCGTGCGATACCAAGCATATCGCGGCTGAGGCTTTGGCGGTGTTCTTCGAGGTACGATTCAGCAACGTTTTGACTTTCTTCGAGCGCGGTCTTCACCTGCGAACTAAACCAACTTTCCAGGCCCAAATCCAAGAACAAAACCGAAAAAACGCTGATTACCATCACAGGGCCTGCGATTAACAGAGCGATTAGCCAAACCATGCGCCGTTGCAAGCGCGAGCCGGCGCGGCTTTGATATAATTTGGCAAAACTATAGGCGATGAGTGAGAGCATGGCCAGCATCTCGATCACCAGAGCATAGACCAGTACGAAGGGCATGCCTTCCTGTTGGTCGAACGGTGCGAAACGTAAAAACGCCATGAAGATGGCTAAAATGGTGAGGAAAATCGCACCAGAACCCAACAACAACGAGAGGCGAATGCCCGGTCGCGCCCATGAGTCGGGATGTTTTTCGAGGCTGAAAAGTGTGAACACAGAAACTTTTTCCTAGCCGAGATAGTCTCGATATTCGAATATCCGGCAGTGCTGTGCGGTATCATCGAATACAAGTTGATAAAGCTCAGGTGCAGTAAGCAACGGCTGCGTCCCGGGCTGGAGTTTCTCCGCATGCACCGATTCAATCGTCATTTTCACCGGCTCAGATACCAATCCGCCATGGCCCGATCTGTGCCTAAAACCATCCATAACATAGCCCTGATGACAAACTTTTCGCCCGAAAATACTGGCAGAAAGCTCGACGCACAGCTCCACCTGATTATGCTCGCCAGGTTCAGCATTTGCCCCACAGCGTATTACTCAGTTCTTCAAGGCTCCGCCTAACCATGGTAGCGCAAGGTACCATGCACAAAATCAGTTACGCGCCACTTTGAATCGAAACAATAATCGCTAAGAAAGGGCAATGAGTCGCGACTAGGATAGACCTCAAATGTCTCTTCACCTGCGTGGCATTCCACAACGTAATCTTCAATGGCGTGCCATAATCGCTCGATAATACGCTCTTTTCCAGCACGCAGGCTTTTTAATGGTGACAGCAGAGCCCTCAGCACCCTCAAAGGTGACCAGCTAAATTGATAGCGGAAATCGTTCGGCGTTTCGCCTAGACGGCTACAACAGTTGCGAGAAGCCAATTTGTGTTGTTCTTCCTTGGTGCCAAAAACGCGAAACGCACGGCAACAACATACCAGATCGTGTACGAGCAAATGATCAATCCTCGGGTCAAGACCAATCTCGTTCAGAAGTACCAAGCCGGATTCTTTTGCGCGTTGATCCAATGCATGCATTTCGGGCGCGATGTATGAGCTTGAAATAAAGTGCATCAATGCCGCACGCAATTCATCGAGATCGAAGGCCGAGAGGGGGGGCTTTGCGTGTCCTCGCCTAACATATACGCAGCTTTATCCACGGTGCGATTCCATACCCGCACCAGATATCCTGCCGCGACTAAACGCCGCAAACCCAGCACTGATGATAAGCCCACTCCTAGCCAGTGCATCGTCATGTTGTCCTCCGTGTTTCTTGAGTCTTTTCGTATGCTTTGTAGCAAGAATACCAATGCTCGGCATCAGGTTTAGTACACAATTGCAAAATGATGAAGCAGGACTTGAGCAGAAAAACCACCGCTGGATTTTTTTGGGCGACATCAAGGGCAAATGATCAATCATGCTCAGATCAAGAGGTAAAGCCACCGTTTCGGTGCTGAACCGGATCGTCAAAAGCTATTGATCCTTCATGAGTGTGCCCGTTCTCTGGTTCCAATTGAGGTAATATGGCTTGAGTATGTACTATAGAGAGGGGCAAACCGGGGCAGAACTCCGCTTGGAGCATATAGAGCTCCAAGCAGATAGGCATGATCATGGCGTTGGTTTGAGGCAAGGCGCGTTCCCGTCTTTGCCCTGTTCCCGTCTTTTTGTCCAACACGCGCTTCGTCCTGGAACCATGGGCCTGTTTGTGGGCAAATGGGTTATGTGGGTTGCGAACGTGCAGGGGAAGTTTTTTTGAATGCACGCGCTCATTTTGCTGCGGATGGCCGCTGATATGGGAGAAGCTAGGCTTGGCTAAATAAGCAGAGCACCCAGAGCATTTAATACCGAAGCATTCTTTGATCACCCGAACAGGGTCAATGCGCTGCCAATGCACTACACCGTCTTTCCCAGTGCCTGTTTCAACGATTTCGGCCAGTTCCTGCATCATTGAGAAGGTGACGACGGCCCACCCCTTGGGCATTGGCTCTCCGCCGCCGGGCCCCATGGGGCGTTGAGAAACCAGTCTCGAAGCGTCCCATGCCACCAATCTTCGCTGCTTCTGACCGGCCCGACGTATTATAGACCACAGCAAGTGCCAAAAGGCGCCGTTATCTGACGAGGGTCACGCACCTTGCGCGTCAAAACGCGAAGGCTCTAAAGTCTTCCCGAAGCGATATGACTGATTCCAGAGCAAATCTCCTTGTACCACTTTGAATCACATGAATTCAAAAATGGGAAGCCACAAGAGTCTAAAGTTTCTCGCCGATGGTATAAGATCGATCATCACCGATGATCGACACTCCAGCATGACATGAATTATCGCTTGATCTAGGAATGCCCCATCTCCGGTGCAGCCAACGCTGCATCGAGAGAGATATCGTGCCGTAGAATTTCAGGGTAGAATCCGTCCGGGCTGTACGCGGTTTCGGCACGATCCCACTCGGCCCCCACAATTCTAAGTTTGGAACAACAGGCTCCCGCACCGCGACTGCAACGCCCGAGCGCACCCACGATGAGAGATCGCAGAAGTCGAGTGTTCTGCTTAAAAGTCTGTTTAAGCTCAACATATGGCATCGGCGCTCGGATCGTCGGCTGGAGTTCAAGCCCACTGTGTCGCAACTACGACCATACCGCACACCAATGCTCCAGTCTGCTATTTATTTTATTCAGGCATGCATAATAAATACATGGCGTGCACCAAGGCCGTGCTATCAACTAGAAGTTCTTTGATGCCAACAATCAATACACCCTCGGGTGCTTGATACCACGTACAACCTTGCAGCCAACACTATAGAATAGTCTTCAGCCGAAAAACAGCCTTGCGTACCGTCTTCGACAACCATCGTGAACCCGGCTTGCACCAAGGTGTTCGCATCGCGCGGGATGATCGCATAACGCTGCTCAACAAGGTTTGGTTTCGGCACGAAGCCACAAGTGGTACACGGGGTTCATCAGCATTTTTCCTATTACTCAAGAGGTATTCATCAGTAAGGCAACATTACCACCAGCGGCGGCGGTATTGCGACAGATCAATTTTTCGTGAACTGCGCACACCAATTGCCCACTGTCTGTAATCAACGGACAAATTGCACCAGATAATACGCTCAAAGAGCGTCGTGTCTCGGCAATCAATTCAGTTTCTGATGGCGGAAGAATAATACCAGAAAATTCTTCAAATTTAATATCTTGAAAAGAATTACGTTCAAATTTTATCACTGTATTCCCCACCCGCTCAGTAAAACCCACCATCTCACTAAGGAATGGATCATCGGACTCCAAGACCGCAAAAATACCACGCGGATAGGTGGTATATAAATTCTCTTCTCCATCAACACCCGGCATTTTCCGCGCTAAGATACAGATCGGGAACTTATTGCGCATGAAAGCACTCAGGTACATTGGCCCTCCTGCCTTCGGACCTGTGCCGGATAATCCCATACCACCAAAGGGTTGCGCGCCAACAATTGCGCCGATTTGATCACGGTTAATGTAGACATTGCCCACCGAAATTTTTTGCGAGATTCTCTCTTGCGCATGATACATCCGCCCCTGTAGACCGAAGGTCAAGCCATAGCCCAGCGCATTAATATCGGCGATGACCGTATCAACCTTCGAAGCCTCAAAGCGCACGACATGCACGATAGGTGCAAAGACCTCTCGTTGAATTTCAAAAATATCTTCCAACTCGATGATCGTTGGCGCAACATAGTTACCGACAAGCGGCAATGGCTTTGCCTGCCATAAAATCTGCCCGCGATGTGCAAGAAGGTACTGCTCGATGTCTTGTTTCGCTTCCGCATGGATAATCGGGCCGATATCGTTTTCTACCCACCACGGATCACCGATGGTTAGACGCTTTGCGGCGCCGATCAATGCATTGATCAACGTATCCGCACAGTCCTGCTGAACGCACAAAAGCCGCAATGCAGAACAGCGTTGCCCCGCAGATTGAAAGGCCGAAACCAATACATCGTCTACTACGCGCTCGATCAACGCCGTTGCGTCCACCATCATGGCGTTGATGCCCCCAGTCTCAGCGATTAAGGGGATTTCCGGCCGCGAAGAATACGCAATGGCGTGATGAATCGCCTGCGCCGCTGCAATAGAGCCAGTAAAACACACCATGTCCACCAACCCCCGCGCAATAAGAGAGCCAGAAGTTTCGGCGCCCTCCAACAACATCAACCGCAGCACATTCTCGGGAACTCCGGCCTGATGCAACAGACGCACCGCAAAATCCGCTATCACAGGCGTCTCTTCGGCAGGTTTAGCAATGACTGCATTGCCAGTAACGAGCGCAGCCACCAATTGTCCCGTAAAAATCGCCAACGGAAAATTCCATGGTGAAATACACAGCACCACCCCGCGCGCGACAGCATCTCCTGCCCGGTGTCTGGCATGAACCTCGGTGCTGTAATAGCGGCAAAAATCGACGGCTTCACGGACTTCAACCAGAGAATCTTTAAGGGTCTTCCCGGCTTCGCGACACAGCAGAGCCAGAATTTCCGGCGTGTGCATTTCCAGCAAATCGCTATAGGCCATGATAATTTGCACACGATCCGTCGGACTGCGTAGATGCCAGTCCTTTGCAGCAATGCGCATTTCGGTGATAATACCCTGAAAATCCACGCTGTGGTGATAGCCAACCTCTGCCAAACAGTCTTCTGGTCGCGCCGGATTACGTATCGTCACAGCACTTTGCGCGGTTGATGAGCAAAAATATAGTTGCCATTGATGTTCCGCAAAGGCTGCGCGTTGCTGGAGCAATCTTTTGAGCTGCACCGGATCGTCGAGGTCGATCCCGCGTGCATTACACCGATCCGGATAGATTTGATGCCCGAGGCGAATTGCGGCAGGGCTGACTGGTTGAGACAACCTGGCCGGGTCTGCGATCAAGGCTTCAATCGTCGTTTCAGGATCGTTCAACTGGTGAATGAACGACGAATTCGCACCGTTTTCGAGCAAACGACGCGCAAGGTAGGCCAAAAGATCATTGTGCGCACCTACCGGAGCATAGATACGGCACTGCTGAGAATGGTCTTGCATGGCCATATCGTGCAATTGTTCGCCAAGACCGTGCAGACGCTGAAACTCATACAATACGCACGAACTTTGCCGAGCGAGGGCTTGTACTGCTG
>JABSOH010000024.1:7381-17297 GCA_013216065.1 Alphaproteobacteria bacterium | reverse complement strand
GATCCGCGCCCAAAAAAGGCTTGCCTCTGTGCGTCAAGCTGCGTCTGTTGTCTCTCTAAATCTTCTCGCGTCAAGCCAGTATTGCCCCCAAAAACATACTCCATATCTTGACCTGCAGAAGGCTGCTGCGCCGGCTGCTGCCCGTACATATTCGCGCCAGTTCCTAGGCCGTTGTTCGCTTGGTTCGGCAGGCCGCCCTCAATTCTCTGCGCAAAAAGCTGCTTCAAAGCAGGATAGGGTTGTTGCGCGTTCTGCTGCCCGTACATATTCGCGCCTGCTTTAAGGCCGTTGCCTCCTACACGTTGATGCGCTCTCTGCGCAATAAGATACTTCAAAGCATTAGGCTTCTTCAAAGCAGGATAGGGCTTGCGTTGTCTGGACATCATTTTGCTGGCCTCTCGATAGGGTTTTGAAGGGTTTTGTTTTGGCCAGTTCCTAGGCCGTCATTGTCCTTCGCTCGGCTCTTCAGGCGATCAGCAATTCTCTGCTCAAAAGACTGGCGCAATGCAGGACAGGGATTCTTCTGATCTCCTCTAAAAGCAGGCTTTCGTGGTCTTTGTCTCATCTGAACGCCTTTCTCAAATCAACGTGCTTCACGCCGCCCAATTCTACAACCGCGCTCGGTTTGCGTTTCTCAATATCCTGAGCCATAACGCCCATCTGGATCCCGCGCTTGCCCTTTTTGTAGTTGAACGTATAGATAGGATCTCCCTGCTTGGTCTTGCCAATGGCTTTAAGGTTCTTCTTGATCCGCCTATCTGAGGCCGCAATTGCCGATGAGCCTAAATCAAACATCCCGCCAATAAGGGCGTTTTCTTGACCGGCTTGCAATTGATGCGCTCTCAGGCGTTGGTTGTATGAGTTGTTCATAATGCCAGCGACATCCGTATTCGCAATCTGCCCTACCCTTGGCGTTATGAAGTTTGGGTTTTGCACCTGCGATCCGCTCATCAGAGCCGAAATCTCGTTCAAGGGTTGATTTCTCATTCCATAGCGTTCATTCAATGCGCCGCTTCGTGCTGAATTTGCTGCGTTAAATCTTGCAACGTCCGTATTGACCTGCCGAGTCTGTTCTGCGCCCCCTTGCGCTATTGCGGCAAGCCTAGCGTCATTCTGCGCCCTGTTGAAGTCTCCCATTGCGTTTGTGTAGGCTTCCGAGCCTATGCCGATCCCTTGGCTGGCAAGCCTAGATTCAAGCTGCTGGCGTTGCCTGTCCATCTGTGGCCGCATACGGCTCATCAGAGCGTCCTCAACCCTTGTGCTGTCATAGCCAGGGTTTAATGAGGCATAGTCTCCTGCAGCTGCCCGATCAGGCAAGCCGCCCGTATCGACTGGCTTTGATAAAATTCCCTGCAACCGCCCCGACTGATCCGCTCCAAGTTGCGCCAAATTCTTCTGCGTTTGGAAATTGCGATCAAATAACTGCTGCCCTTGTGGCGAAAAAGTCTGCGTTGCTGTGTGCTGCGGTATCCTATGCACATCCCCGCTATTCGGATCAGCATAGTTGTAAGTGCCGTGCTGATTGAACGTCAGTTTTCCGTATGGAGTCACCTGATTTATGTTTCCCATCTTCTGCTGCGCAATCGCCGTCCCGATATTGCTTGAAGTCTGAGCTGAGGCCGTTGCCCTTGGATCAGGTGCGGATGGTGCGCTTGATTTTCCCATGTTTCATCTCTCAATTCTAAATTTTGATTGTTTCCATGTTTCTTGGCTCAAGATACAAATGCACTCGCCTTCTCCATCCGCCCGCATATCGGGCAAAATATATTCTTTTGCGCCTAATGCTTTCCAAATCCTGCGCACCCGCCTGTTGTGTTCGGAGGTTTTGCAGTAAGCAATTCTGCATCCAATCTGCTCAAAGGGATAATTGAAAATATTGTCAAGATAAGCCCTGTTCAGCCAGTCGCGACCAGTTGAATAGGAGTGCAATTCTACGGTTTTTGCTTTCCGATTAAAGTCGGTATAAACAACACCTGCTACAAGATTTCCAAGCGATTCAAAGCCTATAGCTGAAGGGTTGACAAAAGCCCCTTCTTCGTCTCCAAAAATCCCTCGATAAACAAAATCTGCAACACGCTTATTCTCGCCTAGGACAAGAATAGGGGTCATATAGCGCTGCCTATATTGCTGCCCGTTTCAAAGGCTAGTTGCGCGCCAATGAACTCTGCATCAATTTTTGAAGTTCCGCCTGAGACTATTTGCACCTGAAGGGCAAAAGCGTCAGCATTTCCAGATGCTATTTCCCACTTCATCCGTAATCTTCGATCAATACTTGATGCCCCCCAAGGATCTACATCCCACAGGCTGGAACCCCATAAAGATGCGCTTGAGTTTGCAGGCGAAACACTCGGAGACGATAAAAACGAAGGTTGATAATCTTTGGCGAAACTATGCTTTGGCAATATTTCGCTTGAAGATTTCCATTTCCCTCTGACTCTGCGAAGCAATTTATCCCGAGCTACACCTAAATTGTTAAACGATAGACAGGCTTTTGCTTCAAAGGACGATCCATTGTCAGAACCCCCGTAATTTCCTCTAAAAATCTTTCCCAACTTATCGCCGAAGTACAAAACTTCATTGAGAAAGGCCATTCGCTGAACATTCCACCCCGTAAAAACCGCCCAAGCGTTGATTTCGATATTTGCAGCATAAATATGCCCGCCAGACGATTGAGGCGGAATAGCATAAAGAGCCGATTTAGACTTAACCAGCCCCCACTGTTCCAAAATCCCACCTTTATCTACTGATAATTCCCAGTCAGGAGAAATATTGCTCGATAGGGATAAAGATTGCAATTTTGACGCGTCCATTGTGATAACTGCGCCGAGAGTAACCAGCCCTTTTTGCGTTGCTATGGCTATGTCTCCCCCTACCTTTATGACATCTGCACTGATAGGCTTTCCAACGCTATAAACCCCCCTCAAAGCCCAAGCACTAGCCTCGCTGGGGTTGATTCCTGCGTATATTGCAACCTCTCCCTCTGTTGTCACAAATACGCACTGATCATCCATACCTGACCCCGTATCAGAGGAGTATGTTGCGCCGAAGGAAAGAGCGCCCCCCAAGTTGAAAACGCTGGACAGGTTTAGACTGGATACCGTTCCTGAAACAGAATTAACGCCAAAATACCACGCGATCATGGTTCCGGACTCAATAAAGAAAAGCCGGCTGCTATAAGCCCACACATAAGACAGTTTTGAACTATCAACGCCCGTGATCGTTGGGTTCGACCATGCGGATCCGTTGAATTGCTTTACCGGGTTTTTCCCATTGCAAACAGTGAGGAATATCCCACCGCTCGTTTGAGTTTGAACCATCCGATAGTTGCCACCACTTTGCCCTGTTACAACAGGCGATATGGTATCGCTTGAAAGCGTTGAATCTGTAAATTCGTAGATTTTGGTGCTATCGGCAACGAAATATTTAATAGCCGCCCCTGCCTTGTACTCAAACAAAGCCGTAATAGGTTGTGCCGCGCTTGTCTTGCATCGCAGGGTTGAACCACCTCTAGGCTCGATCCCTTGTGCTGTAGGCCAAAAATTCTCCAAAATTACCGCCGTCTGCGGAATATGGGTTGTGATTGGCGCATTGGTCACCAGACCCTTGCTAGGCGCAGGGATCTCAAGGGGAGCAAGCGTAGTTCTTTTTGTGCTTTCAGTTATAGGGTTTCTTGCTGGGCTGACAATGAGCATTAAACGCCCCGATCTGACTTAAACTCGCGATCAAGAACCGACTCAAATTCCGCGTTGTAATCCGAATTTTCCAGTCCTATGTTCCGTCTCCAGCGCGAAATTGCCCCTACAACAATGGCATAAGCCGGCAACAAAACATGATCATTTGGCAACGATATCTTTGTTTTTCCTGCCCCATCATGGTCTTGGCACCAGTTTTCTGAAACATATTTCACAGATGCGCCCAAAAACCCGACTTTTGATGAAAACATTATCTTTGATCCATCAATGAAAAAGTAATTAACAGCCGACTTGTTGTTTTTGACCATTGAGAACAAGGCGAAACTTTTTGCCCGGCGCAAGACTCTGTTTTTTTTGTCTATTAAGCCACCCTGTTCCGCAAGGCGGTGAAAATCACTCGGCAGAGTATGCTCGGTAGCATTGGCGGCTATATCCTGCTCTTTCAGCAATTTTGACCATTCAGCCCGCGATAGTATCTCCGCCCCTGCCTGATTCATGAAATTCAGTATTTGTTGAATGTCCTTGTTAGTGTTTGAAAGGGTTTCAGGCGTTTCATCGACACCCGTACAGCGCATGATTTCTTGGAGTATATCATCTGCTGTCGTGCTCATGCTGGCGCTCCAATATTGACAGTCAGGCCAGTAAAGCGTTTTTTAAAATCGGCTACCATGACATCAGAGAACAGTGTTGCAACGTATTCGGATCGGATCGCTGCCTGCTCTGCATTGTTGTCGGTGATGGCAATTTGTCGCAAAACCGCCTGATAATACAATTCCGGCTCATGCTTCAAAAGCCAGTTTGTTGACACTGCCTCAGACAAGTTCGGGATTGCAGCGTAATAAAGCAAACTGTGCGGAGTTTGTTTGTGGAAAGAACGGATATTCCCCCCGATCATCGAATACCCGGCTTTGCCATTAAGAACGCGGCTCAATCTGATATTTTGCAATTCAAAACTGTCCACACTAATAGATATGATTTGAACCAAATCATCAGGCAAAGAGACAAGACCTTCAGCATCCGTGGTCAAGGTTTGTTGTGTCTGTTGGTGAGAGGTTCTTAAATGCTTGGAAATATACTTCTCCGCCATGCCAACAATCATATCGGCACGTTCTAGGAAACCTTCCGATTGTGAAGCCTGTTGAGCCTCGGCGATCAATTCTGATCGATCAGATATCATATGTGACCTCCAAAAGTGCGAAACTTGACATACTCGCGATCATTCAAAATCCTCTTCACATACTTTTGATCACCTTCTCGGATTGGCTCCGCCAACTTGGCAAAATAGAACCCAATGGGGATAGAGGCCACGATCTTCCCGTCACCATACCTATCGTTCAGGCTGGCGTTGAACCTCTCTTCGTTATCATCAAGAATTGCGTCAACCGGATAATCCGTGCGGAAAAGAATCTTGTCGTCTTCTTCCTTGCGCCAGACAGTGCGTCCGGTCAAAGGATCTCGCTCCATAAGCTGAAACCCTTTGTCGTCATAAATCATTCTTCATCCTATTGATGATTAAAGAAGTGGGGCGCAAGACTATCTCACGCCCCACGATACTTAGGTGGCTGCGGTTGTGCCAAAAATATCAGCAATAACACCATGAGCCAGGGGATTCTTGTTGACAAGCGTCCCCTCTGCAACGATCACGCCTTTGGTTGCGTCGCCTGTCTTGGCAAGATCTTCAACGTCCTGGATCTTCCGAAGAAATCGAAATTCAAGCATGCTCGGATCAAGCAAAAGCACGTTTGAAGCCATTGCAGTACTACCAGCCATTATACGATTGGGAACAAAGACAACTTCGCCAAAATCGCCCAAATAGATTTCGGCAGTTGCGACCAGAGTAATCGCTTTCTTTGACGTTGCTTGACGAACCGGCACAACCCCATCGCTTTTCATGAAGCTGCTAAACACCCCCTTTGCGTAAGGCGATACTTGCGCCACCTTGACATTTGACCCAGTCGTATAGCACTTCTGCAAAGTCGAATCCAGCAACGCCTTGGTATAGGTGCGAAACGTGCCTGCAACAGCCACATCAGTCATGCCATCGGTTTGAAACCCGCCCGCGGCTCCTGTGGACGCGCCACGAGATGATGTATCGCTCTCAAACCAAGTCGGCACCCCCCCGAACTTCCGAGTTTGACCAGAGACCGAAGCCGTATTGGACACGATTGCAAATTCAATGTCCTTCCGGAGTTCAATCCCCTTCTTCACGCGCTGGTTGGCGCTTTGCTCGGCCTTTCCAACGTTTGAAACCTTATCTTGAGTCGCAGAAACAACCCAGTCTTTTCTCAAAATCTGGGTATAGTTGCCGAATCTTTTTGACGCGGTGACAGCGGCATAAGTAAATTCGTCCCCCTCAAGCTGCGCATTGGCCGCAGGAGAAGAGAGTGCCTCGGATGACCACTCCTCATAGGTTGCCTTCGCCTCAGTATGGGGAATGCTGCTGAAAATCGGCGTGTCCTCCGGCGTAATGCGAGACACTACGTCAGAAAGTGATTCACGATTGGTCTTGGCACTTCCAGTGTGGAAAGTGTTGGTAACGATAGTCATGATGATGATTCCTTATGGTGATGCTTCTGTTTCCAACAGAAGCGCAGTAGCATTTGCAATGCTACTATCCTGATTGAATCGTTTCTTCGCATCGCTGGGTTTTCTTGTTGATGCCGCATGGTTAGCAGCACGACCCTTTAGAGGTATCGGCTTTTTAATGCTTGACTTCTTGGCATTGTTGCGGTTTTTTTCCGCAATCTTACCCAAGCGCGCATAGTGCGTCATCAGCAATAATCGGCTGTCTACCGTTCCGGCAATTTCCTCTTTCGTAAAGCCAAAATCTTGACCCGTGGAGAGTACGTTGGCATCGAAAGCCGCCCTTTTTGGCGGATCTTTCAACTCCGGCATTTGTTCTAAAAGTTTTGTCTTTTCCGATTCCTGAACCCGCTTGAAGTCCTGATCTGTGAAAGCCTGACCTGCTTCTTGCAAGGGCGCACCTGCACCCATAACATTCTGCAATTCATTAAGCGCTGCCTCACGCAACGCCTTCTGATACGTGTACGCCTCGGCGTTCGTACCAGCTAACGCTACATCAGGATCCGGCGGTAAAATCGACTCAACATAACTCACGATGTTTTGAAACGCGGTTTGAGATTGTTGCAACATTTCCTGCGTATCCGTTCGCTCGGTTTCCAAAACCTTGCGATCTTCGGCAAGTTGCTGCGTCTTGCGTGTGTAGTCAGCTTGCATCATGACGCGGTTTTCAAGCTCATCTTGAGTAAGCTCCGTCCCGTCTGCAAGTGTTGCTACAACATCGCTTTCGTCCTCGGAATCGCCCTCGTCCGTTTCAACGTCCTGGTCTTTATCTTCTGCATCATCCGATCCATCTTCATCATCGGATTGATTGTCCTCTGATGTTTCTGGATCGTCTTTGACAGTTTCTTGCTCCGTTCCGTCTTCGTCCTCGGTAGTTTGTTCTTCGGGTGGCAATTCGGCCTTCGCGAGTGCGCGGGCTGCATCTTCAATGGTTTGATACAAAGTATCTCCACTATCAGAGCCGGCCACGGCTTGTTCGTCTTCCATATTGTGTTTCCTAGGTTTTGTGCCTTTCGGCAGTTGTGCCTTTCGGCTATTGCCGCTACTTGCTTGATCGTACAACCGACTGCAAATAGCCGCGCAATTCGTTTAATGCTTTCGCTTTCGCCGCAACAGAAAGGCGATCATCGTGATATTGAGAGTTCAAAGGCATATTGATCAGCCTTTGAGTGTGCAGGTTTATCTGCCTATCGAGCAGCTTATTAAAAGATTCGTCATCCAAAAGGCGTTGAGCCTCACCCTTGAGCATTGCTTGAAAACTCAGGGATAGGAAGGATGTTATCGCGCGGGTTCGGGTCATGAAGCTGTGGCGTAAGTCCTGATTGCTGACTCTGTTGTGCCATCTTTTCGCGCTCAAGTTGCGCTTTCATTTCAAGTTCGCGCACTTTCATTTCAGATTGAATTTCTACTCGGAATTTCTCAAAACGCATATCCGATTCCATCTGAGTCTGCTCAAGCTGCTTGCGCAAGTCATTGCGTTCGCGCTCGATCATTAAAGTAATGTCTGCTTGACTTGGCTGTTGCTGCTTCTCTGCTATCCTTCTTTGGATATCTTCATCATCCGGCTTTGTGAAGTACGGAGAAGCGGACGGGAGTCCAGAACTTAATGTAATTTGCTCAAGCGAGTTGTAAACCTGATCTGGCTTGACGTAAGGATTATCCCCGCCAAATGACTCTATAAGTTTTTCCTGCAATCCCAAAATGATCTGCATCGCTTGCATGTCGCGCTGTTGCGATCCAGCACCAAGACCAATATTGACCTTGCATTTCATATCAAGCGGCCAATCGGAGGGGTTGAATGATTCCCAGTTGCCATTAACCTGCAAATTCTCTTCATCCCCTGAAGCATGTTGCACAATCAGCTTGAGCAGTCCTCGAAAAGCCGGCTCTATGCTGCGCGCTAGGCTACGAATAATCATATCCGCCTGAGAAAGCCCACTATCTTGCATGATCTGCGCTGTCGTTGCGGTCATGTTTTGGAATGAATCAGGATCAAGACCACCGGACTGATCACTAATGCCTGTTGACTCCTGTGCTTCCTTGTCAAAATACCGCAGCATGTTCATACTGTTGTCCGCATGAAGCGGCGGTCTCCGATACTGGATAGCATCGTCAATCTTAACACCTGATTCAATCGGCACTACTCTGCCTAGAGACGGATTAGCTAAGGCCTCAATCCCCTCTTCCTGTAATGCGTTGGGATCGTACGCCGTAAAGGGGTTGTTTTGTTGATAGATGTTGTCCAAAGCCGCGCGTAAAAGGCTGGTCTGGATCTTCTGAACATTAATCAAGTCCTCTGCGATCGAATGACCATCAAAAGCGTAGGGAGTTCTCTCAGAGACGACGGCGGCATATGGCGCTTCGTCCACCTGCTCTATCTGAAGGATCAGATTTTTGTTCTCACCACCCTCAGCAATGCAGATTTTATGCAATTCGGCTATGCCATCATCGTCCAAATCCAGCTTGACATAGACTTCGTAAACCTGCACCTGATCCATTGCTTTAGATGCAGTGTTCTTGTGTGACGACCAGTCATCTCCTTGTCTCGACCGATCGTCTTTGTCGTCTTCTGATGATCGGTCATGGCTCTTAAGGGTGTCAATAATCTCCTTGTCATAGCCACGGCTCACCAAATCCGATCTGGTGAGTATTTGGCGCTCTCCGACAATTCGACTATCCTTTATTTTTCCTGCATCAGACGCTATCAAGAATGCGCTTCGAGGAATCCCCTCAAGGCAAATGTCAATTTCAACCTTTTCTTTTCTAACTGTGAATCGGGAGATTCCATCTTCCTCATCTACCGCCTCAATTTCCCCCTCGACACCTAAAAGATTTTCCTCGCCTTCAATGGTTTTTGTCTCGGACGTGACTTTTTGATATGCAGACCATTTCAATATCCCAGTTTTGACCGTCAACGCGTCATGAATAGCGTCGTATATTGCATTTTCAACATCACATTCTGGCACAACCTTATGGTTGAAGTAGGTGGTTGCTTGTGAAGCCAATTGATCCGTGTCGCGTTCTGTTGGGGAAAACTCGCCAATTTTATCACCACCGATGAAAGTTCTGATAATAGAAGGCATTACCTTTTTGATGATCGAGCGCACGGTTGGCTTGATAGCAGATGATGCCCCCTCCTTTGCGACAAGATCATTCATCTCTCCATCAAGATATTGTAAGGCCTTATCCCGAACGTCCTTCTGGCTTTTTGAATGCTCCTCGCAGTCATCAATCAGTGTTTTTATGTGACTGGCCAGCGCATCCTCATCTGCAAATTCTTCGGATATCTTATCGGTCATGCTACATCGGGCGGGTTGTATTTAGGCACGAGTGTTTTTTTCCTTGTCATCTGTTTAAATAGGTTTGTGAAAGCCCATACCAGGGCATCTACACGATCAGGCGATCCCTCGCCTTCATAGCCCCCGTTGGTCATCAGGCACATTTGCCGTTCAAGTTCCGGAAAAGTTCCGATATGAACGGCCTTGCCAGTTGTGTATAGAGCCGCAATAGGCTCGGCTCGGACGTGCTTGCCACGGGGGGTAGCCCTTACCATCGTAATCGGCAAGCTGGCGCGCACTGTTGACAGCGTATGACGCACCATCTCCCCGCCTTGGTTGACCTCAGCTACGATCTGATCCGCC
>JABSOH010000024.1:0-7371 GCA_013216065.1 Alphaproteobacteria bacterium | reverse complement strand
ACATGGCAACAACCATTCTCGACCATTTTGCGGGGTCTCCTCGGCACGTTGCGTCTTCGAGGACGTAACCCCTGCCATCTTTGCCAATACCAGCAACCACGATGCCATGTTCATCAGCTTGAGGCTCTGAGGATATGGCGGGGTCAACAGCAACCACAATCCGCTCCATCAGCTTCTCAGTCTCCTCAACTTCCATCGGTGCAACTCGGCTGTTCTGGATCGTCAAACGATCCCAAATAGCACCGATTGCTTGAGGCTCGTATTCCCCTAGCCAAATGTGACCGTATCGCATCCTATTGTTATCGTAGTCATGCAAACGCTCGGCTTCGAGTTCCTTTGGGAACCAAATATTATCACTGTAATTTGCTCGTATGATGATGGCATCATCAGGTGGGGCTATGCCGCGCAAAAGCTGGTCTATCGCATCTGTTGATCTTCGAGGGTTCCAAGAAAACCAAAGTTCAGAACCCGCCTTGCGTATTGTTGGTCTTAAAATCTCAATCGACCGCTCCGAAAGCTCTTGCGCCTCCTCCACCCACACAATATCAAAACCCTCAAGCGACTTTACGCGTTGCGCCGTATGGTCTTGCATCCCTTTAAAGAGATAAATGCCGCCGCCTCTTGTGTTGATTACGGCCTTTTGCACGTCAAAGGCGTATCCAACGCCAAACCTACGTATTTTTTCCTCAATCAGTTTTTTTGAGGACTCCTCAATACTATTTTGAACCTCTCGAACGCACAAAATACGCGCATCTGACTTAGTCAAGCCTCGCTCTACAACCAAGCCGCCAAAAAAGTGAGACTTTCCCGATCCTCGACCACCATAAATTCCCTTGTATCTGGACGGACCAAGCAAAGGCTCAAAAACCTCAGATGTCTGGATTTCAAGTTTTGTCACTTTGGTGGACGATTACACGTTCAATTTGTGTCACCTCAACGGGCTTGCCATCCGCTCCAGTGAGTTCCTGCCGATCAACAAACATGCCAAGGTGGCGTCCTATATCGACCAGAGCCGCGCGCTTGTCGAGTAGCTTGAACTTAACGCGCTTTCCGATCTCCGCGTGCTGGCGTTCTTCTATAACGATCTCCGAAATTGCAGCTGCTTGGTCTCGGCTTATGTCCTGCAAGTCCACTCTTACATCGTCACCGTCTACATCGATGTAGTCAAGCATGTTGGCAAAACCTATCTTGGCAAGTTCGGTCAAAACCCGATCCGCTCTTATATTCGTCCGTTCTGAACGCTCTTTTATGGCCTCCTGAATGTTTTCTTGCATATTAACATTTATTAACAATCGACTTGCGTGTGCTGCAGCCGTCTTTTCCGAGTAACCCGCTCTGATTGCGGCCTGAGTCGCGTTCAAATCTATAATGTATTCTTGCGCAAACCTGCGCTGTCTGTTGTTCACATTGGTATTTTTGGAAAAGGAAAACCTCGGCACTTAGTCCGATAGTCAAAGGCTTGATCTATGCGCCTCGCATTATGCTGGCCGTCAACTAGATCAAGCCCGTTTAGGCGATCTGTAGCCTGTATAACTTTTTATGTTCATACTCTGTTCTCTTTGTAAAGAGAAAAATTGTGCCTTGAGCAAAAAAAACTGAAAAAGGTTCGTTAAGCCTAGCCCTTGCAGGCGGGCTTTCTACGTTATGAGCAGGAAAGCGCGCCCTGCGCCCCTAGTGAGGCGATCAAGGGATCAACTTTGAAGCCGCGCCCTTTAGTGAGGTGATCACGGGATCTTCGTCCGTGTTCATTTTTTAGCAATAAAAGAAGATAAAAATTCTCACGATTTGTTAGGCGATCACTGGCAATCTCGAACGCCGCGCCAGTACGGGCGGCATCGTGACAAAAGGATAGGATTCTGAAAAGAAAAGCCCCCTAGGAAACCAGCAAGAAACCTAGAGGGCTTAAATTTTAGACAAGAGGGAAAATCTTATAGTCTAGGGTCATCTGCACGGCTCAAGCGATTGCTCGCAAGTTCAACTAGCCAATGCAAAACTCGAAATCCATATGGGTATTGTACCACAATCAACGGGACTCTGAAACAGGAAACTCGATCTGATCAACCAAGGTGAGTTCGGTTCATATTGAAACAGATATTGACTTCCAAATCTCACCATACCAAAATGATCCCTAGATGGTTGAAGACTTGATGAAAGGAGTGTTTGGAACTATGTCTGATGCGGCTTTTTTTGTAGGTGCTTTGTTAGGTACGTTTCTGATCACTAGACTTTTTTTTCATATCACAAAGGGTTGGGATGGTGGCTTCAAAAGAATAGTATTTATTCACATGTTTGCACTAACATTTGTTACGCTGGTTAGCGGAATGGGTCTTGCGGATGGTGGGGAATTTGAACCAATAATGGGGTTCAAGTTATACATCTTCCCCCTTCTATTTTGGTTCGTTGTGGATATCTGTATCTATTTGAAGAGAAAAAACACATCACGTCTAGGAAAATAACAGCCCTTAATCACTGAATTAGCCTAGGAACTGTAGGGTATCAGACTAGATCAAACCCGCTCAAGAACAGAACAGGACAAATTGACTATCTTAATTCCGCCTAGGCTCGAGTACTCACAAACCGCATGATTATTCAGTATCATCTTGACGATCAGTTTGCACCCCATCAAAAAATGATCTTCTGAAACGCGAACGACATCGTCTATCCTTAATCTTTCAGGGTCTTTCACCTTGTATTCCTTGAGCTCATCAATGCAACTATCAGAGAGAACTGCGGGTTCATCTCCATTTTGCAAGTATCCAATTATCCCCTTGCAGATTGGCGGGCCGCCCTCGCTGTGCTTGACAAAGACATAGCCACTAAAGCGCGGTGCCGTAATCGTCTTTCTTTTGCGCCGCCCTCTACGTTGCCTGGAATTGAGCGTATAAGTGGGGAAGAAAGCCTCCTGCCCTTCCCTCTGAAGAAGAGAAGCGACAAGGCTTTCGTTTTTTGGCAATACCCTTGCTATTGTCCAAGGCATCATCGCTCCTCGTCTGTTTTCATGGACGGCGGCCACTCCGTCAACTGCTGATACTTGATATTTTTCCTTCCCTCGATCATAGCCCGCACCAGCCTATGCCGCCCGTCTCCGATTACCCCGTCGGGGAGCAGGATAATCGGATAGTTCAGGTCTGCATCAAGCACCATGCCAGTATGCTGATTATGAGGCCTCCAGGCATGAGCGATCTTGTTTTTCATTCGGGATCTATCTCCACACCAGTTTGACGCAGTGATAGCCCTGACTTTCAGCTTTGCGTTTAGTGATCCAAAGTTGAAAAAGCGCAAAAATGAAAGACTCTCCGGCCCAATAGGTCACGTGAAAATACTTATCGCCTACCCGGTCTTCTTTAAGACTGCGCCAAACTACCACTTCGAATTTCGATTCCTCAACCCCCTCGGTTGACATCATGCGGCCTTCCGTTAGTTCGAATTCTGATCTCATAACCCTTACCTCTACTTGAATGATGCGGCCTTTGGTGCAGGCAGGCCGCGAGCCTGTTTAACCAGAAAACAGAATATCTAGGCTACAGAGTTGGCGAAATCGATTGCCATCACCTTAGCATCGTCAAGCGTTTCGGCCGTCCACTCGCCCTTGCCGCATTTCTTAACCTTCACATGCTCCATGATGCCAACAACGCCTTCAACGTCACCGTGGATATTGTCATACTCAAACTTCGGAGGAGTGATCTTGATCCCAGAGCGATCATCAAGAATTTCATACTGGTACTTGTCGCCGTTGGTAAAATCAGCATACCAAGCCTTCCATTGCTCAAGCAATTCTTCGGGCGTTGAACCTGTATAGGCACAGTCGCCCTTCTTCACCTTTGAGCCAACACCAAAACCGAAAATCGCACGGTGTGACCATCCGAACCACTTCTGATCTTTGGCGCAAAAGCCGATTGAGCAGACGTTGTGCTTTTCAGAAATTGTTTCTGGAGCAATTCCCATTTCGTCACAAAGCCGCTTTGCCTCTTTAGGAATCCCGATGTATTGCCCGTTCTTGTTCTTAGCGCGTTCAAGCGTACGTTCATCGCCTTCAGGATTCACAAGGGTGACATATTCGACATCGTAATTTTGAAACTTGCCAATAGCCACTTCTCGATCTTTAAAGCGCCCCGCATTATCCAAAGCCTCCATTACTTCCTCAACCACTGCATCACTCATTGTCTTGTTCCTACTCTTAAAATTTGATCTTTTGTGAAATCGGGCAGATCACTCGGCCATTTGGTTTTGAGTCGTCCTCAAATAATGTTCAATCGCGCGCCGCTTGCAGCGTTTTTCCTGATCCAGGCTTTGCCGCTTGATCGTCCATTGCACAGCGTCTTTGACCTCGCCCCATGACGGCCACCAAGCGGCGTTATCCGTCAGGTTTTCCAGCGTCTCCCGAACAGCTTCAATCGGATAGTGCGATAGCTTGGTAGAGTAGAGGCGCATTTGATCTTTTTTCGTGATGCAATCCTCGCTCGTCTTCTTTGAAGCCGTCCAGAGACGGACAAGCTGCAGCAACGCCTCATGACAAGTCGCGTTGCACTCCCTGATCTTTCCGGTTGCTCGATCAACCATGAATTGCGCATGAATCAAGTCGCTTTCGGTCTTTGGCTCATAGCGCAAGAGCAGAGTTTGCCCGTGCATGGAATTATGACGTGAAAAATAGAAGTTCCCCGGCTGAAAATTGTCCCAAAGCTGAAAAAGCATACTAGAGACAACATCCATACGCCGACTGTGGTTGCGGTACATCGCCAAAATCGGACTTGCCGGCACTAAATTCTTGGTTGAGCTCTGAGATGAGATCATCCGTTGTTTGCCCTGTTCTGCTTTTTCCATTGTACTTCCCTTCAAGAGTTTCTCTGATCCGTTTGTGTTTGTTTGCACCATCAAAAAACCACGAAAAAATAGGCTTCCAGCCCCGATCTGTCCTGCCTTGCAAAAAATCGCTGCTGCTGATTGCTGTAATGACCGCCCCCCATGCGATTTCCGGTGTAACGCTCCCGGCCTCGTCTATCGTCATCGGCTCATCAGCGCATTCTCCGCCCGCAATCATCTCAATCGCAACCAGAATTGCCTTGTCAAAATCCCCCCGCCGCTTGTCAGATAACTTCTTCACCTTCTGCAATCCGTAGCGAGCAGCCGCATCATCGTTCCAGGCGCGCACCACGTAGTTATAAGTCTCGTCCGAGTACGCACCCACTCGAGCCTTGCCTTCTGCTGGCCTTGTCGGTGTGCTTGCCTCAGAAACAGGGCGTCTACGTGGTAGACGGGTATCTATGTCGTAGACGGGGTGTCTATCTGATAGACGGGTGTCTACGTGGTAGACGGCCTTGCTGAGTTCATAGGCAGCTTTTTTTTGTCCTCGATCAATTCGATCCAGTACGCCATGGGAGACCAGCCCGCTTAAAGCATCTATTGCTTTGCACCTTCCCATCCCCGCCGCCTGCACTGTCTCGCGTGTAGCTTGCCCCCCTGCTTGCTGGCACCGCGCCACAGCAAGGAAAGCCGCCGCCTCGTACGGCTCAAGCAAGGGGATATGGGCAAGGTCTAGCTGCAAAGGATCTTCCTTGGTTGCTGAACTTTATTCCGATTTGAATGACGCATTTTTATCATCCTGATTTTTGGCCTTTTGATCCTTATAAGTCTATAATATATATAGATTATTAACTAAATGCTCATTGGTGATTCCTGAGATTTTAGGCATAGGACGACTAGCCCCCTCAAGAGGTGTCGTCCCGGCCTAAATCGAATGTTACTGCTCATCGGAGCCATCCCTCGAAAACAGGCTCCCTAGTCCTCGGCAACGGCTAGAGATTAGCGCCCTACTTTAGTGAGTTCTTGCCGCTCACTGCGTCCACCCTTGCGCCTTTCGGACTGGGTTCTGGCTTTGGACGCGCCCCATAGTAACCACCCTCCTGCTTCGCTACCGTCATCAGACCGCCCAAAGCACTCAACGGGGTAAATTGCTTCTCCTCACTCTGATTTTTGGGTTGTCGCTCATGCGTCCGCCCACAACGATTGTTGGATATTCGTGTTCTCAACGGCCAGAGGATTGATCCAGAGACATTCCGTGCGCTGTGCACCGCCTGATCTTCCTGAAGCAATCGAGACCGTCGTAATTTTCTTGTGCCAGCCAGAAAGATGATCATCGTAAAGGTCGTTCGGATATCCAGACAAGACGACACCACCCTTGATCTGCTTCACCATCTCAAGAAGTTCGAGTTGTTGCGCGTCGTCCAACTCGTGACGGTAAGAACCTTTTGCACCTCCTCCCCTAGTCTCCAGCACATAGGGAGGATCGATGTAAAATAGTGTCTCTGGCGCGTCGTAAATGGGGATGATATCAAGCGCGCGCTTGCATTCAATAACGACGTTTTTCAGTCTATTCCGCACCGTGGCAATTCGGTTCGGCAAATCAAAAATACTCTCAGGACGATTGCTTTTGTATAATTCTTCGCTTTCAAGAACGCTGAGGCTAGAGTGATTCATAAAGCCTATCCTTCCCTTGCGCGTGGCCCCAGCCGAACCAAAGCCCATCCATGCTTTAACCAGCGTGTTTTTGGCCTGTGTGATCTGGCAATCCGTAGGCTCATAAGCAGATTCAAACTCAGCGCGGGCATACAGCGTATTAGCCATGACGTGTTGCAGCTTTGCCGATTGATCAGGACATTGAATCACCCTGAACAAATTGACCATGCTATTATCAAGGTCATTGTAAATCTCAATAGGGGCCGGATTTTTTTGCAATAGAACGCCAGCCGCGCCGCCGAAAGGCTCAACATACGCTTGATGATCTGGGAAATGCTTGATCACCCAAGGGGCGATCCGCCACTTTCCGCCATGATATTTCATCAAGGGTTTGGTGACTTTCTGCATCTCAGTCCCACACATAATCCGGATCATTCAAAATCTGATCCAAGTTCGAGGGATTTGGCATACAAATTGCATATCGAACGCACGAAGAGAACGTTGTCCTCAACTGTGGCTTCGGAGGAGGCTGTTTTTTGAATGCTTTCCGCATGACAAGGGGAATGTGGACGTATTGCCCATGAAAAGACCTTGAAACCTCTTGCGCCGTCTCCGAGCCCAGTACGTCAAGCATGATTTTGTCGGGGTGCTCAGGAATGTTCAGACCATGGCGGCCTGTCTCAGCGTACGCAGCGCGCAAAGCATTGTTTTTTTCAGATCCCAGGAAAAGTTTCAGGTCATGTTTTTTTGTCGTAGCCCGTAGAATAGGCTCAGTTTCTTGTTTTCTTATCGTAGCCCGTAGAATAGGCGAGAGTTCTTGTGTGATGCACCGAATGTCCTCGGCATATTCTTTGGATTCTTCACACAGAACCTTGATCTTGTTCGTGGCCTTCTGCACCCATGTATTAGAAACCCCTA
>JABSOH010000023.1 GCA_013216065.1 Alphaproteobacteria bacterium | reverse complement strand
CTTTCCAGTGCTTTCGAACCGATCAGTAAGGTCACTTTCACCTACAATCGTCTCGAAACAAACCCGCGTTTTGCCACCATCGCTCGTCAGTCTAACGCTTCCGTTGTGGCGCGATTCGTGGTCGATATGGAGGGTCGCGGCGGCCGTTTAACCTTGCTGTTCCCCTATGCGACACTCGAACCGATCCGCGAATTGCTGTTGCAGCAGTTCATGGGTGAAAAATTTGGCCGTGATTCGATTTGGGAAGGCCACATGGCCAACAAATTGTGGGAAACCGAGATTGATCTGAAAGTTATTCTCGACGAGATCTTCACTCCGGTGGGCAACGTGGTGCGTTGGAAAAAGGGTTCTTTCCTCCCCCTACTCGCGCAACAGGGCGACCAAGTGAACGTATGCTCTGGCGATGTTTCGCTGTTCTACGGCGATATCGGACAGAAGGACGGCAAGATCTCGGTGAAAATGCAACGACGCGACAGTCGCCTGATTAAATCTTAAGCAACGCAGCGTAATAAGAAAATAGCAAATCCATAGGCAAAAACGATGAATTTCACCTCTATCAGTTTCATTATCGACGTCATCGGTTCGGTGTTGCTGGTTGTGGTGATTTTTTATACCGTTCGGCTGAATCAGCACTTTCAGATGTTGCAAAAAAATCGCGCTGAGCTTGCACGGCAACTCTCAGGTTTTGCTCGTTCGACCGAACGCGCCGAGGCCGCGATACAACAAGTGCGCCAGAGTACGAAAGAGAGTGCACAGCAGGTGGGAGAGCTGTTGCAAAAGGGCAAAATGCTCAAAACGGACTTGGGATATCTGGTGGATCGCGCTAATAGTTTGGCCGATCGCCTTGAAGGCGTAGTTCGCCGGGAACGTGATCAAGGAAGTGGTCGCGCGGCATCGCGAAGTCGTCGCGGTGGCAGTCACACGGCAACTGCAGCAACCACCATGGCTGATTCGCCGCCCACAAAGGTCGAGAGACCCGCCGCAGAAGAGCCCATGGCGCGCCCGACACGCCGCCGCCGCCGTAGCACAAACGTCGAAGAAGACGGCTCTGGTGGGAGCGCGTCATCAAACAGTGAATTGCTCAAAGTTCTCCAAGGTATGAGGTAGTCTGATGTTTATTCGTATCCGTCTCATCCCCATCGCGATCGTTTTTGTAATTCTGATGTTGATGTTCCGTATTGGCAACGTTTGGAACGGCATTGAGACTGCACAAATCGCCGAAGCAATTCCGAACATCCCAGCCGTGAACGATGGCGTTGCTGGAAATCTCTTACTCAGCAGTCCGACGCGGACTCCGAGCAACTCTACAGGCGTTCAGAGACCATCAATGCAGTTAGCTCAGGAGCAGATAGACGCTTTAAGCTCTTTCATCTCTGAAGTGCGTGCGCAAGATACCGATGCTATGCCCGAAAGCGGGAGCGATAGTGGCGCACCACTGACGACATCAAACACGGGTCTGAATGCTTCGGCATTCCTCGTCGATTTTGCCGACATCCCTCTGCGCAACGATCCCAATGTTCTCGGCCTGACACCCGTCACCTTGGTAGATAAGCAGATCACCGACGAGAGCATCATCGACACCAACAGTCTTTCGGTCGCTGAGGTGCGCTTGCTGCACACCCTAGCGGATCGGCGGCGGCAGTTAGACGGTCGCGAGCGCGGCCTTACCGAACGCGAAAGCGTCTTGGTTGCTGCCGAACACCAGTTAATCGCGCAGCAACAAGAACTGGAAACCATCCGTGGTGAAATTCGTGCTGGACTGGCGACTTACAACGAATTGCAGGAAAAGCGGATCATCCAAATGCGCGCGGTGTATTCGGCGATGAAGCCCAAAAAGGCCGCTCTGATTTTTAACGAGTTAGACTTGGATGTTCTGATCAATGTCTTACGCGGGATGATGGCGCGGAAAGTCGCCCCGATTATTGCGGCGATGAATGTCGAAAAAGCCCGTAGCGTGACTCTGTCGTTAGCAGATCGCGACACCTACACCATCCCTGAATAACTGTTTCAGCGCCTAGCCGCGCACTGCCAAAAGAAAAGCCCTGCCCTGCTACGAAGTCCCATCCATGTCGAGCGAAGACCTTACCACCGAAGAGGCCCAAGAAAACCAGTCCGAAGAGTCTGGCATGCCTCAGAGCAAACCTTCGATGATCCGGGCCACAGGGCCAGTGATGATCCTCAGCATGTTTCTGTTACTGCTGGCCTTCTTTATCCTGTTGATAACGATGTCAACCATCGACAACCAGAAGCGCGTTGCTGTGTTCAACTCTGTGGCGGCGGCTTTTATGATCAATCGCGAACAGCAAACCGAGTTGGGCGTGCTCATCAACGACTGGGGAAACTTTGAAGACAAAGACTTTCTCGACCTGCAAAAAGAACTCTGGTTATCACTAGTGCCGTTAGCCGTGGTGGATCATCCTCTGACCGGAAACTTTATGGAATTGAGTTGGCACAGCAACAATTTGTTTGAACCCGACACCACGAACTTAAAGCGCAATTCCGATGCCATGATGCGTCGTCTGGTGTCTTCGATGAGCAACCCTGCCGAAGGCTTTCGCGTACAAATCATTTTCCATCTCGGTGAGATATTGAACGTGGATATCGAAACTGCTCTGAAACAGTACTTCGACGGCGACGACGTTATCGTCGAATTTCAACGCGAGAATCTTAACAACGATATTTACGACCCCAGACTATACTTTCGCGATATTCAACACAAGCCAACCAAAGCCTTCATTTACGAAACCAACCCTGATACTCTGCAGTATGCTCGTGCGCTGTCCATGGCCTACAGCCTCGAAAAAGCCGGTGCAGAGCCACGCAAAATCATGGTTGGGATACAGGAAGGGGTGCGTGATACCATCCAAATTCGCTACAATCGTTTCAGTAGCAGCTCAGATGCAACTCAGACTGCCTCATGGCCGAAGAAAAAAAACAACCTAAAGTGATCATCATCCCAGCACCAATCTGGCTGCTAAGCTTTGGTGATACCATCGCTCTAATGCTGGCGTTCTTTGTTATGCTTTTTGCGATGTCCTCCGTTGAGGAGTCCAACGTTTCGCGTCTAATCGCGTCCATCTCCTCCGAAAACCCCGATGACTTCTTACCTCGTCCAGTGCCAAACTCCAATCTCTCAATCGAAAACATTCGAGTCTACAATGGTTTATCCTTGGACTATATATACCAACTTCTCGAAGAGAAAATCGGCGATATAGAAGCCTTGCAAAACGTCAAGATCAGTAACCAGCATGACTCGGTGGTGATTTCTCTGCCACCTGAAATTTTTGTCTCTTCGAGTCACCAGACGATTGGCGAATTGGGGCAGAAAGTGTTGTTTGAGTTGGGTCTGATCCTCGCACCAATCAGCAACATGATCCAAGTCGAAGGCCACAATCCGCCTCAGCCCATCTCGCAGAGTCATCCTTTTAGCAATCGTTGGGAAATGCGCTTGTTGCGCTCAACCGCCGTCGCGCAGGCAATTCGCCGTGCAGGTCTGCTGTCTTCAACCAAGGTGCTGGGTTGGCCACTCGACAATTATTCCGATACCAAAGCTAACCGCGCCTTACCGCTACCGACCGGCGATGAGCGGGTGGATTTACGCATCACCAAAATCGCTGGCGGGCAATAGACTCAACTTTGACTCTCATGGGTAGCGTTCGAGTGTACATGAGAGATGCCGGGAAGAAATACTCAGCAAGAAGGATTCTCTAACCAGAGCCTTGCTCGTTGTGGTGCTGTCAAAAAAGTATTTTTATCTTTTGATGAGCTAAAATTTCTGGTTCACTTTTACCATCCTGTATTTCTTGCATGAAGAGAGATGTCGCATAAAGCACAAGAAGTGCTGATAAGCGTAGATAGCCCTGTTCCAGAAAATCGCCCCTATCGAGCTTTTGAAAGGCTGATTGATTTTGACCTTCTAGCCCTGTCGATTATTAAATTTGATATATTGAAGATTATTTTTAAGAAATTGTTGAGGCCTGATGATTTGAGAAATTTGCATGTATTTTGTTGCATCTGAGATCCTCTTTCACAAAGTGCTGACAGATTCCAGCCGTGTTCTTCATATGGCAATGGGTATTTGTTAACTCCCAAGACGATGAGCCGCTTGAAATTGTGACAGATTGCCCTGTGCTGAGAACCCTTGGAACTGCGCCTGCGCAAGCCTGCGATACCGTCACTCTCTTGGGAATGCCATCAATCCTGACATGGTTTTTGGATTTCATGTTCCTCTTCTTGATCATGACAGCCTTTGCTGTGGGCCGTCCTTGTCGAGCCTTCTTCACACAATTAGCCCTTGTCGCCATAAGCCGCGCCCTGATCAGGACAGATATGCCCTAAGGCCCCCCGCGACAAAAACATTAGCCGGAGTGTGACTGCAATCTTGTTGATCAAACCCGATTGATTGCATATCAACACCAAGGTGTTCCTTATGGATACTATGACCCGCATAATAGACTAGGCCGACATCGGCATTCAGCGCGATTTCTTCAAAATCTCGAGTGCGCTACTGAATTGTTTGTAGGTTAGGTTCTCGGCATGCACAACTTGAAGCCTAAGCCTCCCAAGCCCTTCGCGATGTCAGCGGCATCTCGGTCGGCGTGGGTTCGCCAAGTCCTTTAGGCTTCTGTAGTCAGCATCTCAGCCGATCACCAGAGTCACGCACTTGTCTGTCACAGCTGGTTGCACGAACAGGGCAATTATGCCAGAGATGACAAGCAAATACTGTGTAACCGTATTTGCAAAATTATTTGAATATATCTTTAATCTACGGGATGGGGTAATATGCGACTACGATCAAAAACTGCCCTAGGACTTCAGGAAGTTCTTCACCTTGTCCACAAAGCTCTGGCTTTCGGGGCTGTTGGTGGCATTCTCGTTGCAAAACTCTTCGAGCAGTTCGGTTTGACGCTTGGTGAGGTTCACCGGGGTCTCGACCCGAGTATGCACAAACAAATCGCCAAATTGCTCGCGGCGCATGACGGGCATGCCCTTGCCGCGTAGTCGTAGCTGAGTTCCAGTTTGGGTTCCAGCTGGAATTTTCACCTGTACGCGTTTTCCAGTTGGAAGTGGAATTTCCATGCTGGTACCCAGCGAAGCATCGACCATGCTGATCGGGATTTCGCAGTGCAAATGTGCGCCGTCGCGCTCGAACAATTTGTGTTCGGCAACACGAATAAAAACGTATAGATCCCCAGGCGATGTACCCTGATATCCTGCTTCCCCGCGTCCGGTTAAGCGAATGCGCTGGCCTTCCTCGATTCCCGCAGGGATGTTGACGCTGAGCTTCTGCTGCTTTTTTTCAAGCCCACTGCCACGGCAGATGCGGCAGGGATCACTGATCAGGTAGCCACAACCACGGCAAATCGGACAGGTTTGCTCGATACTGAAAATACCCTGCTGCATACGCATCTTGCCCCGTCCGTGACATTGCTCGCAAGCATTTGGCGCACTTCCATTGCCAGTGCCATAGCCACTACACACTGTGCAGTGGCTTTTGATCGGAATCTCGATCTCTTTTTCCACTCCGGTATAGGCATCCTCTAGGCTGATGATCATGTTAACTCGCACATCAGCCCCGCGATTCGAACGCGCTTGCTGCCCGCCAAAACTGCCGCCAAACATCTCCTCGAAAATATCCGTAAAACCACCTACGCCGCCCTGATCCGCGCTGCCGTTCTCAAAAGCCGCCACACCATGGGCGTCGTACATCCCGCGCTTCTGCTTGTCTTTCAGGATCTCATACGCCGCGCCGACCTCTTTGAATTTGGCCTCGGCCTCGGCATTGTCCGGGTTGCGATCAGGATGGTACTTCATCGCCAACTTGCGATACGCCGACTTAATCGCCGCACCGTCGGCATTGCGCCCTACGCCAAGGGTCTCGTATAAATCCTGCATGACTAGGCTTCCTTACAACCAGAAAATGCGGGAAGAACCGAAACTCTTCCTGCATCCCGGAGTATCCATCCGGTGTTACGACTTGTCTTTCCTGTCGTCATCCACCTCTTCAAAGTCAGCATCAAGTACCTCTCCATCTTTGCCTGCATCCCCTTTTCCAGAGGTCGCCTGCTCAGCCTTATATGTCTCTTCACCGAGTTTCACCGCACTCTGGCTCAAAGCCGCAGCCTTAGCGTTGAGATCCTCTGCGTCATCGCCCTTTAGCGCGGTCTTCAGCGCGGCAAGATCGGACTCGACAGCTGATTTCACCTCGTCCGGGACCTTATCGCCATGCTCAGCTAGGCTCTTCTCGGCGGAATGCACCTGAGACTCTGCACCGTTACGAGTCTCGGCCATCGCACGACGCTTCTTGTCGTCCTCAGCAGAGGCCTCGGCCTCCTGCACCATCTTCTCGATATCGTCGCTGCTCAGGCCGCCAGAAGCCTCAATACGGATTTGCTGCTCCTTACCTGTATTTTTGTCTTTCGCCGAGACCTTGACGATCCCGTTCGCATCAATGTCAAAGGACACTTCGATCTGCGGCATGCCGCGCGGTGCTGACGGAATCCCCACCAAATCAAACTGTCCAAGCGGCTTGTTATCCGCAGCCATCTCGCGCTCGCCTTGAGACACTCGGATTGTCACCGCAGGCTGATTGTCTTCAGCCGTCGAAAACACTTGCGACTTTTTGGTCGGAATCGTGGTGTTGCGCTCGATCAGGCGAGTGAAGACCCCGCCCAGCGTCTCGATCCCAAGCGACAACGGTGTTACATCCAGCAACAACACATCCTTGACATCGCCTTGCAAGACCCCGGCCTGAATCGCTGCACCAATCGCCACCACCTCATCGGGGTTGACGCCTCTGTTGACTTCTCTGCCAAACAATTTGCTGACGACCTCGGCAACCTTCGGCATCCGAGTCATCCCACCGACCATGATCACATCGTCGATGTCTGAGGACTTCAACCCAGAATCTTTCAACGCCGCCTTGCACGGTTTGATCGTGCGTTGCACCAGATCATCGACTAGGGATTCGAACTTTGCCCGCGTAATTTTGATGTTCAGGTGCTTGGGGCCTGATGAATCGGCGGTGATGAACGGTAGATTGACATCGGTCTGTTGCGCAGAGGACAACTCAATCTTGGCTTTTTCAGCAGCTTCCTTTAAACGCTGCAAAGCCAACGGATCTGCGGTCAAGTCAATACCACTGTCTTTTTTGAACTCGGTCGCAAGGTAGTCAATTAAAGCCTGATCGAAGTCCTCACCGCCGAGGAAGGTGTCACCATTGGTGGATTTTACCTCAAAAACGCCGTCGCCAATCTCGAGAATCGAGACATCGAACGTTCCGCCGCCCAAATCATAAATTGCAATCATCCCACTGCCTTTCTTCTCAAGGCCGTAGGCCAGAGCGGCGGCTGTGGGTTCATTGATGATACGCTGCACGTTCAAGCCGGCAATTTTGCCTGCATCCTTGGTAGCTTGACGCTGGGAATCGTTGAAGTACGCCGGAACCGTGATCACTGCATCAGTGACGGCTTCGCCAAGATAATCTTCAGCTGTCTGCTTCATCTTTTGCAGAGTCATTGAACTGATTTGCGACGGTGCCATTTTCTCGCCTGCAGCTTCAACCCACGCATCACCATTGTCGCCCTTGATGATGGAAAATGGTGTGATGGCGCGGCCTTTCTTGACTGCGGCATCGTCGAACCGCCGCCCGATCAGACGCTTGATGGCAAAAAGCGTGTTCTTGGGGTTAGTGACAGCTTGGCGTTTGGCAGGGCTACCAACGAGCTTTTCGCCGCCGTCGGTAAATGCAACCACCGAAGGTGTAGTGCGCGCACCTTCAGCGTTTTCAATAACGTGCGGTGATCCACCCTCAATGATGGCAACGCAGGAGTTGGTGGTGCCGAGGTCGATTCCAATAACTTTACCCATGACTGTAATCCTTTCCAGATATCATATTCCTCATCATGTGGCGAGCCAACAATAACCCTGCTGTGAGACGACAGCCAAACTCAAACAGGGGAAACCGCTGTTCGAAAAATCGCTATCAGTATATCGCTGGCAATCCGCCAGCTTGCTCACCTCGTTAAGGTTTGATATGGGTTGCCTTGGAGCAATTGCAATGCCACGAGAAAAAATTCTACCCTTCCAGGTACCGGGATGATGACTCGAACAGATCCACTGCCTAAACCACTGCAAAAAGCCATGACAGCCGAGTACCTGCGGCGGCGTGTGTTGGCCTATGTTGCGCGGTATTTGACCTCCGAAGTCCGGCTAAGGCAATTTGTGCAACGCTTGCTGAAACGCTGGAGCGATAGCGGCGGCGAAGTACGCGTGAGTGATCAAGAAGTGCAGGCTTTGATCACGATGTGTCGCACGCAGGGGTACGTTGATGACCAACGCTTCGCCGAATTGCGCATTGCACGCTGGTATCGGGCTGGGCAGTTGCAGCGTGTGATTTATCAGAAATTGCGTGCTGAGATGCTGGACGAGGAGACAATTAACGCGGCCTTAAGTACTTTTAGGCTATCCCACACCGATCAGCCCGGGCAACTAGATCATGAAGCCGCGATGCACTTTGCCCGCAAACGGGGTCTTGGGCCGTATCGCCGCAAAGACCGTGCCAAGTGGCGAGAGCGTGACATTGCCAAGATGGGTCGCCGAGGCTTCAGCCGCGATACAGCCTGTGCGGTGATTGATCACGATGGTGATGGCGGAGAAAGTTATAGTTAAAAGCGATAATTTAGACGATGGCTTTAGGCTGGGGCATCGTGTTTTGGGCACACCATACCGACGGTGTTGTAGCCGCAATCAGCGTGGTGTACCTCGCCCGTGACCCCGCGCGATAATGCTGAGAGCAAATACAAGCCGCTATTACCGACCTCGTCAAGCAAAGGGTTGCGCCCGAGCGGTGTGTTTTTCTCAAGCCACTGATAGGTGAAACGCGCCGAGCCAATCGCCGAGCCAGCAACGGTGCGCATTGCACCCGCCGACAAAGCGTTGATACGCACATTCTTGTTGCCGAGATCCACCGCAAGGTAGCGCACGCTGGCCTCAAGCGCCGCCTTCGCCGCCCCCATCAGGTTGTAATTCTGGAAAGTGCGGCGAGCGCCCTCAAAACTCAGCGTCAGGACGCTGGCCTCGGGCTTTAAGTGCGACTCAAGAACCTGCACCATCTCGATCAAAGAATAGCAAGAGATTCGCATTGCTTCGCTGAAAGCCTCGGGCTTAGTATCGATGAAACGCCCGTTCAAGGCCTCACGGTCGGCATAAGCCATAGCATGAACAAAAAAGTCGATCCCGCCTAGGTGTCCTGCCTTCGTCGCCAGCCGCACCATACCCTCTGGATCAGTGGCATCAACCTCGATAAAATCGGCATTAATCTTTGCCGCCAATAGTTCGATTCGTTTCAGCAGCCTCGACGATTGGTAGCTTAAGGTAATTCTCGCCCCTTCGCGGTGCAGTGCCTTGGCAATGCCCCACGCAATCGAGCGGTCATTGGCAACACCCGTAACAATACCCACCTTACCGTCCATCAGCGCCATGGTCTCTCCTAATAAATCGTGCTGAGCGCAAGGGTGGCATTGACACCACCAAAGCCAAACGAATTGGTAATCACGGTGTCCAGATCAACCCCATCGCGCCGGATTTCCAGAATCGGAAACTCAGCCGTCATCGGATCACGGTTGGCAACATGGTACGAGGGTGCAATGAAACCATGCTTTATCATCAACAGGCAATAAATTACCTCTTGCACCCCGGTTGCTCCGAGGGAATGCCCGGTCAGCGCCTTAGTCGAGGAAATTGGCGGCATCTCGCCCCCAAACAAGTCTGTACACACTTGGGCAATCGCGTGCAGTTCGGGGATGTCACCGACCGGCGTTGATGTGCCGTGGGTGTTGATATAGCCCAACCGTCGCTCGCCAATATCGGCTAAGGCCATCGCCATACAATGAGCCGCACCTTCGCCATGCGGAACCACCATGTCGTAGCCATCTGAGGTCACGCCGTATCCGGTAATCTCGCCGTAAATCTTGCCACTGCGCGCCTTGCAATGCTCGTATTCTTCAACTACCACCATGCCACCGCCTCCGGCAATCACAAAACCATCGCGATCGGCATCGTAGGGGCGACTCGCTGCGCTTGGACTGTCGTTGTGCTTGCTCGATAACGCCCCCATTGCGTCGAACAACAGCGACGAAGTCCAGTCAAGCTCTTCGCCTCCACCTGCAAACACCATGTCCTGGCGACCAGCAAGGATCGTCTCATATGCATTGCCAATGCAATGCAGACTGGTGGCACAAGCCGAAGTGATCGAATAATTGTAGCCCTTGATCTCGAACGGCACCGAGAGCGTCGCCGAGACCGTCGAGGCCATAGCACGCGGCACTAAAGTTGGCCCGACTCGTTTCGCGCCCTTGCTGCGCGCTGTATCCACCGCTGCCACTTGGTTGCGCGTCGAACCACCGCCAGAACCCGCAATAATGCCCGTGCGTGAGTTGCTGACCTCGGCCTTATTTAGGCCAGCATCGGCAATCGCTTGCTCCATCGCGAGGTACGCAAAGGCCGCGCCGTCGCCCATGAAACGCAGGATTTTCTTATCGATATGATCCTTAAGCTTGATCCCAATCTGTCCCGAGACTTGGCTGCGCATTCCGACTTCAGCAAAGCTCGCATCAAATCGGATCCCCGAACGGCCTTCGCGCAAAGAGGTGGTCACGCTATCCTGATCTAAACCGATACACGAGATAACCCCGATACCACTTATGACAACTCGACGTGCGCTCATGGTGCTATCCTTGAATTTCACTGGCGAACAAACCGACACGGAGGTTTTTCGTGGTATACACCCGCTTGCCATCGACGGTGACTATACCGTTGGCGATCCCCATATTCAACCGACCTTTCAGCAAGCGCTTGATCTCAATATGGTATTCGACAAGTTTCGAATGTGGCAAAATTTCTCCAGCAAAGCGTACCTCGTCTACCCCCAAAGCTCGCCCCTTACCCGGCAGACGCGACCAGGTGAGGAAAAATCCAACCATCTGCCACAGGGCATCCAAGCCCAGACAGCCCGGCATCACTGGATCACCAACAAAATGACAACCAAAAAACCATTGATCGGGCTTGACGTCCATCTCAGCCTTGACCTCGCCCTTACCATACTGTCCGCCGTCGCTGTTGATCACCGGAATACGATCGAACATCAGCATACCCGACGCAGGCAAACGCGCATTGAACAGTGTAAATAACTCGCCGTGTCCACAACGGATCAATTCGTCATAGTCGTAGGAATTTTGACGCGGAACATCATCCACTACAGGTGCAGCAGTTTCGATCACGAGAGATAAGCCTTTCATAAGTGGGGTATCTTGACGGCAGCAAACCCGCGTTTGAGGTTAAAGAGCACCCCATCTCATAACTTAGAGTACCCCGCGCAACAACGCAAACCTCAATCTTGGCAAATTCCGTCTTGTATGTTCTCTCGGGTTCTGTGCTTGCAACCTTCAGCAGTGGGCGGTAGGGAAAGTTATGACCATAATATACCTTGGTGCAAACGAGATATCATGCCGTATAGTAATCTGCCCCCGTTACCGTCCCCGTGCAAAGGGATCTGCTGCTTCGATGCCGACAAGCAATTCTGCATCGGCTGTCTGCGTACACTTGAACAGATACGCGATTGGCCAGACCTCGACAATACCGGACGGCTCGCGATCCTTGGAGAGTTGAAGACCAAGCGCGATCAAATGGGGGAGCGGGTGGATGCGTAATCAGCGTCGTGCGGCTTCTCAAAACCGCTAAAACAGGTTAGGATCAGCAAATTATCCATCATTTTGCAGACGAGCACATTGTATGAAATTGTATCGAACATCCAAACTGAATCCCGAGCATCGTGGCGCAGTTATCATCATCGGAAATTTCGATGGTGTGCATTCAGGGCATCTTGCATTAGTCGAAACCGCGCACGCCTACGCCAAAAAGCACGAATGCCCGCTAGGTGTATTGACTTTTGAGCCACACCCGAGAATGTTTTTTCAGCACAAGTCTGACGACGCGCCATTTTTGCTGACCCCGAGACATTTGCGTAGCGATATCTTTTTTGGCCTCGGGTTTGATTTTGTGGTGATGCAGCCTTTTGATGAAGCGTTCGTCGAATTGAATGCGTTGCACTTCATCGAGCGGGTTTTGCTGAAAGATATGGGAGTGAGTTCGGTTGTGGTCGGCGAAGACTTTGGCTTTGGTAAACATCGCGCCGGCAATACCAACGATCTTGAGCATCGTGACGAATTTGAGACCCTTATTGTCGGCGAGATATTCGATGATAGCCTTGGTGTCGCCTATTCCTCGTCCAAAATCCGCGTCCTGCTGCATGAAGGCAAGACCCGACTGGCGAACGAGCAGATGGGGCATCCCTTTACGGTGGTAGGCTCGGTGTTTCGCAATGATCAAACCGGTAAGGATTTGGGTTTTCCGACAGCCAATGTGCGCCCAATACTGAATCAAATTCATCCGAAACTCGGGGTATATGCTGGTCGTGCCACATTGGCCGATGGACGCACTTTCGATGCGGCAATCAATTGGGGATTGCGTCCAAGCGTCCAAAATCGCGGTCTGATGTACGAAGCCCACCTTTTCGACTTCAACGAAGATATTTACAGCCAAACCCTGCGTATTGCGTTGATCGAATATTTGCGTTCCGAACTGACTTTTGATGGCACGGATGCTCTGCGGGCGCAAATTGTCGGGGATTGTATGGAAATCAAACGGATTCTAGCGCGCATTCCGGTGGATAGTCGTATCGGCAGCCCGATCACGCCTAATCGCCGGATTCACGATATCATAACCCATACTGAGCGCACCAGAATCGAAGCAGCAACTTTCCGCCGTGTGGTGCAACATTTTCAGGATCACCCCGAGGTACAAAATATCGATCTCATGCTGTTGGCAAATTTTTGCCGCAATTGTCTGTCAAAATGGTATCAGAGTGCTGCCGAAGAACAGGAGATAGTACTCGATAAAGCAACCGCACGTGATGTCGTCTATGGTGAACCCTATGATGATTGGAAGGCCAAACATCAGACCGAGGCCGCACCAGAGAAAGTGGCCGAGCTTGCCGCTCGGCAAAAAGCCAAAAAAGCCTCGAATACCTAGTCTTTGGATACCACATAATCTTAAGGATTACCCCATCATGTCTGCTGAAACAGCCGAAACCTTGCCACAATGGAATGTCGCAGACTTAATTGACCCAAACTTTGGCAATTCCCGTAGCAAAGCCGAGTTCTGGCAGCCGGATTTTGCGCTGCTCAAGGCCAAAATCGCGGACCTTACCGCGCGCTACCGCGGCAGGCTCGGTACCGCAGACGGTGACGAAATCGCCGTAGCGATTAGTGATTATCAGATCATCAGCGAGGATATAGGGCGTATCAGTAGCTATGCCAAGTTGTTGCATGTAGAAGATATGGAAGACCCGAAGCGTGGCGCGCACTACCAGCATTTACTGGAAGAGTTGACCTCCATGAGTCAAGACTTGGTGTTCTTCACTCTTGAGTTAAACGCTCTCGACCCAGAGGCCGTGCAACGGCAGATCAGTGATAGTGCTGCATTGGAGGAATTTGCATCGTGGCTGCGGGATTTACGGGCTGGCAAGCCTTATGAACTTCCCGAGCGTGAGGAGCAGTTACTGTCGCAAAAAAGTCTCACCGGACGAGTGGCTTGGGTGCGGTTGTTCGATGAAATCACCGCTGCGATGCGTTTTCCCATGCGCGGTAATGTCTATACTCAGTCGCAAATCCTGAAATTTTTCTCGGATCCTGATCGCACAGTGCGTCAAGATGCAGCCGAGGCTCTCACCACCGAATTGGGCAAGCATCAACACGTTCTGGTCAGTGTCACGAATGTCCTGGCGAAAGATAAAGCCATCGAAGACGACTGGCGCGGTTTTGCGCGGCCAATCTCGAGCCGCAACCTAAGTAATTTGATCGAAGACGAGGTCGTCAATGCTTTGCGCAATGCGGTAAAGGCGGCGTACCCGAAACTCTCGCACCGTTATTACGTTCTCAAAGCGCGACTGTTGGGTTTTGACCGTCTGCAACACTGGGATCGTCTCGCGCCTCTGCCGCAAGAGACCGAGACTACGGTCAGTTGGAGCGATGCGCGGAAGCTTGTACTCGATGCCTATCAGAATTTCTCACCCAAAATTGGCGCAATTGCCGAAAGATTCTTCCGCGAAGGCTGGATCGACGCCGCACCCAAACCCGGCAAGGCCGGGGGCGCATTTGCCCACCCGACAGTGCCTTCGGCGCACCCGTACATTTTGCTGAACTATCAAGGCAAGGGTCGCGATGTCATGACCTTGGCGCACGAACTGGGGCACGGCGTGCATCAAGTGCTAGCGGCGCAGCAAGGTTATCTCAAGTCGCAAACGCCACTGACCTTGGCTGAGACCGCTTCGGTGTTCGGTGAAATGCTGAGTTTTGAATCCCTGCTCAGCCGATGCAACTCCAATCAAGAAAAAATCGCTCTGCTGGCGCACAAAACCGAAGATATGCTGAACACTGTGGTGCGCCAAATTAGTTTTCTTGATTACGAAATTCAAGTTCACGACGCTCGCCGCAACGCCGAGCTTTCTCCTGAACAACTCAGCGAAATCTGGTGCTCAGTGGCTACCGAAAGCCTTGGCCCGGTGTTCGACTTCAGCGAGGATTTTGGCACTCTATGGGGTTACGTGCCGCACTTTATTCACTCGCCGTTCTACGTTTACGCCTATGCCTTCGGTGATTGCCTCGTCAACGCGCTGTATCAAGTCTATCAAGACAGCAATGCGGACTTTGTCGCACGCTATATCGACTTACTCAGCGCAGGGGGCAGCAAACGCTACGACGAATTGCTCGAGCCCTTCGGCCTAAATGCTAGGGATTCTGCCTTCTGGAACAAAGGCTTAAGCGTCATTGAAGACATGATCGACGATCTTGAAAATTTGGTTGACTAGAACAGTTTTCGATCAAGTCAAGTTTGGAAACTGCCTTAAAAAATTTACATATCTAATTAAATGTATATTTATGATGTTCATTGCAAAATTCAAGGGAATACTCCAGATCAATCATACACGCTAATCATTGAGAAAACCACGCGATGTGCGTAGCAGCCTTCTCTCATTTTGATATCGAATTACGCGCTGCCTGCCCAGTAGTCACCGTCTGTGTTGACTTTTTAGTTACAGATTGCGGAAATTCCCCCATCTGGATTTAGGACGTTGCTGGCTGAGTTGACCCGCTTATACCATAAGTACAGATATCAATTAGTGTGAATATAGCCTCACGAAATCAAAGGATACTGTTCAGCAATTTATGGTCATATTGCCGGGGAATTTTAGGCATGGAAAAATGCGAAATGAATGTATTAGGACAAACGATATGATCGACAGAACGTTAGAGAAGTTGTTTAACTTCAGCCACACCTCGAAAAGGATTATTCAAATCCTTACTGATTGCGTACTGATCACGTTCAGTTTCGCTGCCGCCATGGCATTGCGACTCGATGGTTTTGGTTTTGCGTTTAGCCTGAAAGCTTGGGAAGTTCTCATCGTCATTGTACCAGTTTCGATTCTGATTTTTGTGCGCCTTGGTTTTTATCGTGCTGTCATTCGGTACATCACGAGTAAAGCGTTTGAGGTCATTGTCACTGGCGTTGTGGTGTCTTCTCTGACCATGTATCTGGTCAGTCAGTTCCTTTCGTTACCAGTGCCGCGTTCTGTCCCACTCATCTATGGCCTAATGATGCTGGTAACGGTTGGGGGCGCGCGTTTCGGACTGCATGCCCTATTTCTGTGGCGTAAGGACCGCTCTAAAGACAATGTCTTGATCTATGGTGCTGGCGAGGCAGGCCGCCAGTTATGTAATATTCTGAACCAGGGATCAGAATATGCGCCAGTTGCATTTCTTGATAATGCCAAAGACCTACAAGGAAGAGAGGTGAACGGGCTAACGGTACACCCATCGTCCGATATTGAGCAGTTAATCGATTCCTACAATGTAAGCACGGTGTTGCTGGCTCTCCCCAGCGCATCAAGGTCAATGCGTCGCGGGATTGTAAATCGTCTCGAAGAACTTTCAGTTGAAGTGAAAACTATTCCAAGCATGACTGACATCATCTCTGGTAAGGCGCAAATCAGTGACCTGCGCACAGTGTCGGTCGATGAATTGCTTGGGCGAGACCTCGTGCCACCCCGCGAAGACCTTATGGCGACCAATATTGCTGGGAAAGTAGTGCTGGTCACCGGCGCTGGTGGTTCAATCGGCAGTGAGCTTTGTCGGCAGATTTTTCGCCAAAAGCCCCTAACACTAATTCTTCTGGATGTATCGGAATTTGCTCTCTACAAGGTTGATAATGAACTTCAAGCCTGTGTTCCAGACAAGAATGTTCCGACGCGTATTATTCCCGTGTTAGGGTCTGTCCAGAATTCTGGACGCATTTCAGCTATTTTGAAAGCGTTCGGTGTTCAGACGATATACCACGCTGCGGCCTACAAGCATGTTCCGCTGGTCGAACAAAACGTTGTCGAGGGTCTTCGCAACAATGTCTTTGGGACTCAAATCATCGCAAAAGCCGCCATCGCAGCAGGCGTTGAAGCCTTCACGCTCGTATCCACAGACAAGGCCGTGCGTCCGACCAATATTATGGGGGCCTCAAAACGGATGGCTGAGCTAATCTGCGAGTCGTTCGCTAGAGAGCAATCCAAGACTGTATTTTCAATGGTGCGTTTTGGTAATGTGCTTGGCTCTTCAGGTTCAGTGATCCCGCGTTTTCGCGAACAAATCGAGCGTGGAGGACCAGTCACGATAACCCATCCAGATATTACGCGCTTCTTTATGACTATCCCAGAAGCGGCGCAATTAGTGATCCAGGCTGGTGCGATGGCAAAAGGTGGCGATGTCTTTATACTTGACATGGGCGAGTCGGTAAAAATCGTTGATCTAGCGCAGCGCATGATCCGTCTGCATGGCTTAATGCCCTTTTTCGCAGATAATCAAAGTGCAGAGCGTCACCAAGGTGACATCGAGATCAGCTTCACAGGTCTCCGACAGGGTGAGAAGCTTTACGAAGAACTCCTTATCAGCAACAATCCGGCAGGTACTGAACATCCACGCATCATGACGGCGACAAAAGTATTAATTCAACGCTCAGAATTGGATGGGATCTTGGAAGAGCTTTTCAAGGCCAGCCAAGCCTACGACATCGAAACTATTCGACAGATCCTCATAGGTGCCCCTACGGGCTACCAACCCGGTGATAAAATTAGCGATATTATCTGGAACGAGAAGGACGAAGGCTTAGATTCAATCGCAGATATCTCACCAGCAGCCCAACCACACATACGCATCGTAAATGCTGAGGGTGCAGACAATGACTTTGTTGAAATCCACACCTAAGTTTTTTAGTTCCAGACCTCAAGCGCAAGCAGTTCGGGTGTTCAGCCAGACCGCTCGGCGCATATTATCCGGGCACGCTCTATACCACCAATGGTCCGAATGAACGCTCGCCTTTTTGATGTGCAAAGACGTACTCCTCGGTAGCCCTGACTTTTGATCGAGCAGTGTTGGCCTGTTCTTGCCGTTGGCACCTACGGAAGTGAACTTATTGAACATCAAAACATGAGCGGGACGACCTCCACGACTGCGGTCTGCTCTGGGCACGGCCCGCTCCAAAGCGGGGCGAAAAATCTTAAAATCATGTGCCACAGCCTCCAACGGATCGCCCGATTGGGAAATCTTTGCCAAACGTTCATCAA
>JABSOH010000022.1 GCA_013216065.1 Alphaproteobacteria bacterium | reverse complement strand
TACCTCGTTTCCCTTTTAGAATACCACCAGAATAGCTTTCGTCTAGTTCTCTCTCTCCAGCAAACTGTGCAGCTCTTTCCTGTTGTTTCCCAGCAGTGGCGGGGCGTAGCTTATGAAAAAACGAACAGCTGCATTGCGATGAACACCTGCCAGTTCGGCTGCTGTTCTTGCTGTTGAACCCGCAACGAAGTATTTCATGAATTCTAGTTGATTGTTTCTTGGTAATTTACAATGTTTTACATACATGGACAACACCTGACTTATTTTAAGTCAGGTGCTAACCCCAGATATTTTTCATTGTTTAGAGTCTGCTACTTGCATTTTCGTTTAATACGAATTGGACTTAGCGAGTACTGTGTTGTCAAGTGGTAGATTCAGGAGCAATTGGCGTAATCTAGAAGCTGTTTTTCCGTCACCATATTTATTGTTCACTATTGAGGTGCATGCAAAGGCTTTATCGTAGCTAGCACTCAATTCTTCGAAGGAGAATCCCAAGCAATCAACAACATTTGTGTTGCGCAATCGGCCTTGTTGGCGTTTGCCGATGTTTAGGCAGAGGGTACCGAAACTGGCGGATTCTATGATACCCGAAGAGCTGTTTCCAACCATGATGTCGACGTTGGCTAAGCAATTCAAATATAGCGCTCGAGGCAGATGATCGATCACGAGGAATTTTTTGCTAGAACTAACCGTAGGCCATTTTGTTTCAAATTGCGTCAAAGCTGCGTCCACCGTAGCGCCGCCAGCATCTGAATTTGGGCGCAAAATAATACCGCCGCAGGGCTTGCGCTCTAACATGTGCAGAATCGCACCTATCTGAGAACTAGCATCGACGGCCTCTTGAACGACAGGATGAAAAACGCATAGAATGCTCTGTTTTTCGAGGCTAAGCGCAAATTCTTTGTGCAGCCATCCCTGTTGGCGTATCACGCCGTCTTGTATTCCTACCAAGCCGGGAGCGCCAACGGTCCAAATATGCTCCGGCTTTTCACCCATTTTGATTAACCTCTGTCTGGCATCATCGCTAGACGTGAAATGGAAGTGGCTCAGCTTAGACACAGCATGCCGAAAGCTTTCATCAATCGTCCCGCTTAGTTCACCACCGTGGATGTGTCCGACGTGTATGCCAAGATGCACCGCCGCGATTGCAGCTGCGAGCATTTCGCCGCGATCTCCCAACAAGAGTATCAAGTCCGGCCTGTTTTCGCCCCATACCAGAAAAAAGCCTTTGGTTTGATCAGCCAATGCTAAGCCCATCTCCAGTCCGCTTTTGCCACCTAATCGAACAGGTATTTCTGCGATGATTGGCAGGCCTGATTGCACGATATTGTGCTTCGTATAGCCATAATGCTTGATCAAGTGTTGGCCGGTTACGACTACCCCCAAATCAAATTCTTCAGTACGAGACAACTCAACAAGAGTTGCTTGCATCAAACCAAAGTCTGCACGACTGCCTGAAACATAGTGAATCTTCATGCTTGGATGAACCTATAGACTGAAGCCGCCATCGATGACAATATTTTGTCCAGTGACATGCTGAGCATTGTCCGACAGCAGATAAATGAGTGTGCCAACCAAGTCTTGAGGGTCTAACATGCCCTTTGCTCCGCTCAAGCTTTTATATGCATCTTGAAAACTTTGCGGCTGTCCATCTGCGATGCCACCCGGGCTTAATGCGTTCACCCTGACATGATCCTTTTTGTAATACTGTGCAAAGTATCGTGTGAGGCTTAGGATGCCTGCTTTGATTGCCGAATACTCTACGGGCATTGTCATCAGAGTGTTTTTATATATTTGAAACTTGGGGGCAATCACGCCATAGATTGAGGCCATGTTGATAATTACGCCATTTTTCTGGGCTGCGAAAAGTTTTGCAAATTTTTGGTTCGTCAGGAAGTATCCTCCGAGATGAAGATTTAAATTTTCGCAAAAACCAGCATACGAAACTTCATCAAGTGCCGCACCATAGCTTTTGTTTTTCGGATACGCATTGCTCACAACGCCATCTATGCGCCCATTCGATTCTACAACTTTTTTGATGAGCGCATAGATCGAATGTTCATCTGTTATGTCCAACTCAGCAGCGATTGACTTCTCCGGAAACTCGGTATCAAATGCAGCCTTTAGGGCTAGTGTCTTAGAGTAATCGAGATCGGCAATGACAGTTGTTGCGCCAGCCTCGAGAATTGAGCGGCAAAAAGCACTGCCGATGAGGCCACAACCTCCGGTAACAACGACCGTTCTTCCCTCTAGCATGATGACTCCAATGTCTCGTTCATTTTGACGCGCGTTTGTTCAGCAGAAACTCCACTATGTCAAAATCATGTTCGCTGTCTATGTCGTGCGATCGTTCTTCGGGCATGATATGCACGCGCGTCCCTTTACAAAAAAGTTTAGTCATCTCAAATAGATGATCTTTGTTCCAGGCATAGATTGAAGCGTTCATGTCGTAACACTTTGGTGCATCCTGTCTACGCACAACCTCTTGTGGTGGAGTTTTACTCAAAGTTGGTGCGCCATCGAGGCTAATTTCGATCAAATTGAAATATGGCGAGCGGTGCGCTGGGCTAGCAGTGATGACGTTCGTCACTGTAGGGTGGTTGCAAAAATTATCTACTGCAACTAGATCCTCTATGCCCCGCAATGGTGAGGTTGCATCCAGATCAAATATTCTATCGAATTTCTGATCAGCTTGCCGTTCAGCATCTAAGACACAATGCCTTATAGCTGGCAGTTTAGGGGCTGCATGAGAAGCCAAATTGGCGGGGCGAAAAACCTGTATATCCGCGCCGAATGCGCGCGAAACTTCCAAAATTTCCACGCTGTCACTGCTGACGGCGATATGGCTAAACAGTCCACTGTTTTCTGCAATCTCTAACGTGTATGCGATTAAAGGCAAGCCGGAAATTAATCGAATATTTTTATTCTTCACGCCCTGAGAGTCACCTCGAGCGCAAATTGTACATAGTCTATTCATTTTCAATCCATATTTGCTTGGCTGCTGCCACACGTAGTTTGCGAATTAGCTCGACGACGTTTACGCCTTCATTCTCCTTGCAACAAATTGACGGTTCATTGGCAAGAGCATCAATATGCATATTGCGATAGGTTTCATCGCGGTCTGTAATCACCTGTTCGATGGAGTCGTTTATCTGCATCGTGCCGCCAATCAAATCGACTTTAATACTATTTTTCGAGGTATTGACGATGATTTCACGATGAGTAATCCGATCAAGATAGTTTAGGTGTACTGCAACAACCGGGCATTTTGGTGTGTCGAGCAATAGAGTAAAAGCATCCTCGCTGAGGATATCAAGTTCACTATACTTTCCACCTCTTCCAGTAGCGCTTATCCAACCACCGAGTATCCAAAGCAAATAGTCTAAATCATGACTTAGATCCAGAAGCACACCGCCTCCCAAACAAGGATTGGCTGAATAGCTCAACCGGTAATCTCTTTCTGGACGCCACAACGGAAGGTACTGCCCGACATAAGAGTGCACTGAGCAGATCGTTTCCCCCAAAAGTGCATCTCGAAGCTTAAGTATAAGTGGATGAAACCTCAAATTATAGCCAACAAAAAGTTTCTCAAAATTATGCGCAAAGCTGCCTAAGTCACTGTCTGACACGATGGGTTTTTCGACAAGAACACGCTTACTGAAGCCCAATCTTGACAATTGCCTTATCGTATTTCCATGGTCACTTGAATTATTGGCGACGACCACATAGTCAGGGTTTAAATCGTTAAGTCCTTGTTCTAGTGAAGAATATGTAGTGGGGAAATCTATTGTTCTGCTACTCACCACGCCAACCTTGCTGATCTCGGATAAAAGTCGCGAGTGCCTTTTCCCCATAGAGCCAAAACCGACGACGAGAGTAGTGCTAGTCGGCATGGTCTTTGTGCTTGTAATTTCGGGTGGCAGGGCATTTTCAGCCCTAGAGGGGTGGGGGTTTTGCAGGTCAGATTCGATTCCATCGAGCTTCGCGATGGCCATCGGAATTTTCGCTCTTTATAATCAATGGCGGTGGTATGATCAACGATGCGTTCCGTGCCATGCATCGGGTGCCGTGTATTTGGTGTCTGAGATAGGAGGTTTTGATGAACCATCTAGGATTTTTTAATTTTGAAGATCGTCTTGCCAGTTTGTCGAAAGCCGATGACTCATTGGAAGTTTTATTACAAACTGTGGACTTTAAAATTTTCCGTAAAACTCTGGACCCCCCAAAGATCTCCGCTAAGGTGCCTGCCCGCCCCATGATCCGGTTCTGATGTCCAAGATACTGATTTTGCAGGCACTATAATAGACCTGTTGCGAAAGTAGCGTTTTTTGAATAAGGCGCAATCCCCCCTCTTCTGCCGTAAATTTAATCCTGCGTTTTACGCCAGAACCCGCCGGACTAAAGCTTCGGTCTACCGCAAGTTCTGGCAGATCATGACCTCGTCCACTCCATACAAAAGAGCCGGAAAATCCTGCGTGATGTGGTAGCGATATAGGATCAACATGTCAACATGGTGAAGCAATCATCATCACCGGCCTCTCCACCGCGGTAAAAATGGCCGCAGGCAGCATCAAGAGCACAAACAATGCAAATTTGGCAACCAGAATCAATGCTGGCGCTGAGAAACTTTCCCAACGATTTGGGGGAATCGCCGCGTCTATCCTTGAAAATCAATTCAATACCAAGTCTATCATCAGGATAGCGCAAGGCCGCCAGTCATCATCAAACCAGGCAACGACTGGTATATTGCGCATCCATGAAAGGGCTTAAGAAATGCTTTCCCGTCTTTTGGCTAGCACGGTCATCAGTGTTCTCTTCATCAGCACTGCACAGGCACAAACACAACCACCGATCGAAGAGACGATGCAGGAGTTTGTGGCACAACCGCTACCCGGGCATCGAGTTGCCCAAAAATACTGCCGCGAAATTCTCGACACGGATTAAAACCCTCCTGTGGGCGTGACCGCAGACACCACGGGTATTCATCTTCGCTATGTGCCCTATGAAGGCGCGAATTATGTTCAGGTGGTGATGACGTCGGTGAGCCGTGGCAATATTGAGGTTCCGTTCAGCGATCAGAAGGCGGTGCACGGGCAATTCAGGACCGGGAAGCTGATCCTGACTACCGAGGATGACCTGCCTCTCAAGGTGGCGGCCGGATGTGTTGAACGACGCCATCAAACAGCTTGCCGGGAAGAAAGCCGACGAGCCTGAACAGGAAACACGGCCCGACAGAAAGAACTAGATGGCTACTGGTGCCGGGTTGAGTCCGGGAGTACAAAATTCTGGCCCAGCCAGTCAATATCAGCCACTGACCAATCAGCAGGATTACAGGCAAGCAAAAACCGAACAGAAGATTGTGACTGACGGCTGCACCGTCCGTATAGATGCGGCGCAGAATGTTGCCATCCAGCAATCGAAGGCCGTGCTGTACGAAGAGGGCAAGGTCAAGTCCCTCCAGTGCCTGCAAGGACAGCAGTACCCGCTATACCCAGCAAAAGTCCCATGATGGCTGTTCGGACATCGCGGATGTCGGCCTGGCGCCAGAGCAGGACCCATTACAACCGGAATGGTGAGCGGGTCACGATCTCGAACTGCACAAAGGACACCAGTGCCCCCTACAGCATCACCGAGGATGCCAGCGGGCTTGTTTTGGCGCCGGTGGTTGATCGCACGGCCAGAAAGGACCGGGTCTACGCCAAACTGGTCTATACCGACGCGACCAATGCGCAAATTCAGGTGCGGGGCTGTGGACAGGGTACAGCGGCCCATGATCTGCAAAAGTCCCATGACAGTTGCACCGACAAGATTGATCAGGCCGCAAAGCTAGCCTCAGGGCATTTCAAGGATTTTTATGTCAACAACAAGGGCACGCGGACAGCAGCAACAGGCTCAACGTCGTGGCGACAACGAACGGCTGCACCGAATCCGCGGCCGATTGGCAGCATGATTTGACATCAGGGATCAGCTATGACAACCAGCGCTGGTACTACCACCCTGAACGGCAAACGCGAGCACATAACCCCCTGTCAGAAGGGCGGCAAGACCTACGAGCATGACGTGACGACGATAGACTGTCAAGTGCACGATGACAAGCTGAATGAGGCCTTTGCCGCGAAGCCAATCTCCTATGAAGGCTGCACGACCGCATTCCTCAAGACGGATCGCGTCAAACACTACACCAGACCGGATGGCAAACTGTATGAGGTGATTGTTGATGCTGGCCAGCCGTTCGAAAAAAAGGGCAATTACTGCAAGACGGTCCATTATGGTGGCATCATTGAGACAGTCTCCGTGGTGATTTCCAGTACCCAACGCACCTGTTTTAGCCAGGGCGATTCAGGAAACCCCGGTTCCACAACCACCAGAGAGGATGCAATTGGGTACTATAAGCTTGTGCATACGGTCACTGGAGAGACCATCGCGACGAATCTCAAAAGTGTTCGAAGCTCATCGACCTCAACAGTGACGGGTACGCCCTGTCATGATTTGGGGTGATGCAGACTTCTGACCCGGTCATCAGCGCAATCCTCGCGCCTCTGGCGGCTCACTATGAGTCGCCAGAGGTCATTGAGTTGCGCATGTCACAAACCCAGGGGGTGATGCTGGAATATCGCGATGGCCGCAAGGAATCGCTTGAAGATACCCGGCTCACTCTGGGCGCCATCGAGCATATCTGCAAGGCGCTCGGCAATTACTACCAGCTGGGTTTTGATGCCGATCACAGCCCGAATTTCAGTTGCGTCCTGCCCGGTGGTCATTGCCTTGAATATCTGGTGGGTTCCTCCGTGCAGGGCGGTCTCAGTCTGGCCATCCGCATCAAGCGACCTTATCAGGCCGGCCCTGATGATTTTGGCCTTGACGGTGAATGTGCGGGATTGATTTTTGATCGTGTACGTGAAGGCAGGCATATCTTCATCTCCGGGGGCATCAATACCGGCAAGACCACCTTCCTCAACATGCTGCTGCAATCCCTGCCCGCCAGCACACGGGTGATTGCCGCCGAAGACACGCCCGAGGTCAATATCGGCAAATTTCATCCCGATTGCGTCGGCCTGATTGCGGCACGCAGTGCCGATGTTGCGGGGATGCTGCCCTTGCCGATCATGTGAACCGCATCACACCGGATCGCGTCATCTTTGGCGAGATCAGCGTCTCCGATCATGGCCATCAGGTACAAGTTTGCCGAGAATCTGGATATGGCCGGTACGCCGATGCTGGCGATTGTCGAATATCTGACCCGGATGGTCGATCTGGTGATCCAGATCGTCCGATTGGACGGCACAAGGAAAGTCAGCGCGGTGTATGACGTGCCAACAAATACCTACCTGTTTGGGGGCATGGAATAATCAGGTCTGTCGGCTTTTGGGTGATCCTGTTGATCGCTGTGCTGTTGACCAGTGCCGAGTTGTACCTGTTTGGTGAGTTCCGCGTCATCAACTGGCACGGCGATTACTGGTCGGACTGGCGTTGGCTCTGGTGGCGTATTGCCGATGGGCTACCGATTTCGCCATGGATCGAATACAGCCCTGTGCTTTTGCTCGGGGTTCTCGGCCTTGGGCTATGCGCCCTCGAAAAGTGCACCATCAGGGCTGGAAACAGAACCATTCATGGCCTGCATGGCAATGCACGATGGGCGAGTACAGCCGAGGTCAAACGAGCTGGACTGCTCGATCAGGGCGATGGTGGGGTCGTTCGTGGTCGGCGGCTTTGGCGGTAAGCAACTGATCGACCGCAGCGGATTGCACACGCTGGTGTTTGCACCCACCGGCACAGTGGCAAGGGGTCGGCATTGTAACACCAACCATGCTGCGCTGGAGTGAGTCGCTGATCTGTCTCGACATCAAGCGCGAACTTGTATCACCAGAGTGCCGGCTATCGCTCCAGTCTCGGCCATCGCATTCTGCCATTCGATCCCACCAGTGAGCATAGTGTCCGCTTTAATCCGCTTGCCGAGATTCGGGTCGGCACCAAATACGCCATTGACGATTGTCAGCGTCTGGCAATGTCCTGGTCAATTCCTCGGCGATCAAGGGCGACAATCGTTATTTTGCCAATGAAGCGCTGTTTATGCACGTCGTCCATCGGGCTCATGTCGAAGAAACCCCTGTCCCGTCCTTGCGGGATGTGTATCAGTTCACGAATAGTGGCGAGCATGACCATACCCAACAGGGCAATCCTGAAGAATTTGAGGATTTATGCCAGTCCATGATCGAGTTCGATCATGGTGATCCCCACGTCAATAATGGCGTTGCGGCGCGGGCGCGACAAATGAACGCCATGCACGAAAAAACACGCTCCAGTGTGTTATCCTCGGCCAACGAGCCGTTCAACTTGCTGTTCATGGATCCCATGGTGATCCGCAATACCTCGACTTCGGACTTCAGCATCAAGGACCTGATGAACAGTGATCAGCCTTCGAGCCTATATCTGATGTTCCCGCCGAGTGACATCAAGCGCCTCGGCTCACTGTTCAGAATTTTCATCGAGTTGTTTTTGGCTCAGACCCTCGGCGATCTGAATTTTGTTGATGGCCAGGCCAAAAACAAAAACAGGTACAGGATGTTACTGCTGATGGATGAGTTCACCAGCATCGGCAAGCTGGAAAGCTATGAGAAAGGTCTCGCCTACATGCGCGGCTATGGCGTCAAGTCGATGGTGATCATCCAGAATGTGGGTCAACTCAACAGACAGGAGATGTACACAAAGGAAAATGCTTTCATGTCAAATGCCGATATTATGACGACCTGTTACTCCAACCATCCGGAGACGCAACAGATGATTTCCAGAATGTGCGGCAAGACGACGGTGATCCAGCAAAAGGTTGTTGTCTGATGCGCAAGTGCTGTCTGAAGGTGTATGTCACCGACAGCGACATGCAGCACATCCGGGCGCGAGCCGATCAGGCCGGGCTTAGTGTCACCGACTATTTGTGATGCTGCGGCACGCAACGCAAGATCAGCAGTTTTGTCGATCGACGTTTGATCGCAGACCTGATGCACATCAATGCCGATCTTGCGCGTCTTGGCAATCTCTTCAAACTGGCGATGACAGAGCTGTCAGACGAAACGACGGGTGACGTGGCGAGGAAACTGCTTGCGGATGCCCATCACGCCATGCAGGAAGCCCGTGGCCTTCAGGACAAGCTCAGGCAAAAAATCATGAAGATCATCGGATGATCTCGAAGAAGGTTCCGCGTGAGCACCATGACAGCTTTGGTCGTTTGGCACACTATATCGCGGCGGCCAAAGACTAGGATGAGAAGTTGGATTGCCTGTGGCTGGTGAATTGCGACGCAGGTGAGACCATCGATGATCTCGATCTGGCGATTGTCGAAATTGAGAACACGCAGCACATGAACTCTGCTGCCCGGGGCGCGAAGACCTATCATCTGATTATCTCGTTGCAGTCTAGCGAGAACTTGCCCGAAGAAGCCCTGAAAGACATAGAGCGGCAATTTTGCCGCCTGTCTCGCTTTGAGGATCATCAGCGTGTCGTGGCCGCACATAAGAATACCAATAATTTCCATCTGCATGTTGCCTACAACATGATCCATCCCGAAACTCTGAACATTCATCATCCAGGATGAGATTACTACGCCAGAGACAGGGTGTGTCGGGTGACGGAGTTGAAGTACGGCCTTGCGGTGGATTATGGCCATGACAAATGGCAGAAATGGCGTGGTGACAGGGAACGGCCTGTAAAAATTCCTGATAAAGCACGAGACATGGAAGCCCATCGCCACGAAAAGTCGTTCACCTCGTTTGTCAAGGAGCACAAAACGCCATTATCGGCAAGATCGGGCAAGCCAAAGACTGGAATGCGGTACATAGTGCATTGGATGGGCTTGGGTTTGAATTAAAGAGCCGGGCAAATGGTCTGGTGCTGAGTGATGGCACGTTCCACACCAAAGCCAGCAGTGTCAGTCGCAAGATCAGCAGGGAAAAGCTGGAGCACCGGCTCAGCGAGTATGTCGCACCGTCAGACCCTGCTATCGATGTGGTCTTAAAAGAACATCAGGCCAGTATCCTCAATGAGGTGGCCGAGGTGACGAATTGGCAGGAACTACGCCAGGCCTTCAGCCGCCACCGGCTTGAGTTGAAGAAACGTGGCAATGGGCCTGGCGATTTTTATGGGTAAGGAACACGTCACCTTGAGCAGTGTTGATCGTGCCTTGTCGAAGAAAATTCTCGAACAGCGTTTTGGGGCTTTTGAGCGTCAGGAAAATGCTCTTGATCAGGTTATGAACAGTCCCGGGATGCTGGGCCGTGTACTGTCATCATGCCAGAACTGGCAGCAGGTGCATGAAACTCTGGAGCAGTTTGACCTCAAGCTCAAACATCGCGGTCAAGGGCTACATCAAGGCGAACTTTGATCAACGCGATGATTTTCTTGATGCAGGCGCGCGATTCGACAGGAAAGCGGGTCACTGGTACATCCCTGAAGATGCTGATCTTACAGCCTTTGAGGATTTTACGTCAGGCTTTGTGCTGAGTGATGGCAAGAATCATACCTTGAGCAGTAAACTGCCCGATCTTGATGCCGCAAGCCTGAAAAATCGTCTCGGTGCTTTTGCAGCAGAGTCACGGCCTGAAACGCAGGGTAAACAGGGGTATCAGATGACTCCGCTCAGGCCGTTGCGTGGCAAAAAAGAGCGTGGATTATGGGATTAATTCCTGAGCAAAAAGCGCGTTAATCCGACATTGAGTTGGAAAGAGTTCCTGCTCCTGATGGCTGGAATGGATCCGTTAGCCATTGCCCTGCTGGCAGGTGGACACAAGATATTGAGTGTGTTGCACAAGCCCATCTCCAGCAAGGAGACCAAATGTTCAACCGTTCAATCCACTTGCAGGTGAGAAGCATATTTACATTCGTGTGCCGTCAGGTGATCGCGCTAAAGCCAAAGCTGAGGGCGCGAAATGGGATCCCGACATGACAAGCTGGTTCATTCCTCAACATCACCTGAAGAACTTCGCCGCCTTCAGCAAATGGCCTGCTGGTTTGCCCGAAGGCAGAACCGAAACATTCAGCCACAGGAAAGCCCGGAATATGGGCGCATGTGAAGATCAGGGCCTGAGTCTGGGTGATTGATTACTCTTCAGGCAACCTTGGCTGATTACTGCAAAGACATGCACAAGGAAGGCACCATTCGCCTCGATGGGCTATACTGACCTTGCCTGTTTTACAGGTGCGCGGTTTGCAGTCACGCAAAAACTGAAAGATGAACAATCAGGGGAAGGATCATCCAATGAGTGATGCAGAAATAAAACTTGATCAGAAACATGCCATCGCACTATGGCTGCAAGGTCGTGATGTCTGGAACAAGTGGGTCGCAGAAAATCCCAAAGCTGATATTGATTTTATGAGGGTGGATTTTGCGCAATATCGTGGAGACGGCAAATGCCCTCAAGGCATGAAAGATCACGAATGGCCGTTTGAGGAATTTCATTTTCCTGATGGGTATGTGAACTTCTCTAATGCTGAATTTGACGGGGGGAGAGTATCCTTTGACAGTGCCAATTTTGGCAAAGGGGATGTGTCTTTTAGCGATGCCTCTTTTGGCAAGGGGGATGTGGATTTTCGTGGAGCCATTTTTGGCAAGGGAAGAGTATTTTGTGGCAAAGCTTGTCTTGGTTGCGGCAAATATGATTTTAGTTTCGTCGAATTTGGTGGTCGAGCATTCTTCAATGCTTTGCAAAATGCCGATCAAACCAATCAATTTAGCTTTAAAAATGCTTCCTTTGATGGTGGTTTAGTTTTCTCCTCAGAGAAACCCTTTGGCTGTGTACCTGATCTGAGAGAAACCAAATATAACCACCAGATTGTTCTGGATAAATTGGAATGCAAACCCAGAAGAACATTTAAATCAGATAAATTTTTTGGACTTTATTGATAAGCTTGATAAATGGTCACAAAAGATTTTTAAGGTAAGTTTATTACTTCGCGTAGGTAAATTCGATGATTCTGATGATGCGTCCAGACTGAGACGCCTGAAAGAAATCTCAGAGCAGAACAAAGACCACGGCAAGGCTCTGGAGTTCAATGCACTGGAATTGCAGGGCGAACGGCATTACGACAATAATAAAAGCTGGCACGGTTTGTTTCTGGAATCCTGCTTTCGTATTTTCAGCAATTATGGCCGCAGTGTTTTCAGGCCATTACTGTTTTTGATTGTGTTATGGTTTGTTTGTGGTTCCGTATACTGCTATTTTACAGGAAACATCCAGTCGCCCTTGGCCTTTTCTGCACGGCAAATGTTTCCATTGATCGCAAGCTTGCGAGAGGCTGATTTTTCGGAAGTATATCAAAATTTCGACTGGTGCATCAAAATCATGATGTTCTTCCAAAGCATTCTGGCTTTCATGCTGATTTTTCTGGTTGGTCTTGCCCTGCGCAATCGCTTCCGGCTTTAGAGGGATTGCATCACATGCTCATAAAAACGCCCCACCAGCGTTAGCCGGCAGGGCTTGATGCGCTTTAAGCGTAGCGTTTGACGGTGATGCCCTGAGCCCTGGCTTTATCGGCAAGATTTTCGGTCACGCCGAAGCCGGGGAAGATGATCGCTCCGATCGGATTTGCTGCAATCATGTCCTCATTACGAACAAAGCCAGCACGTTTGCGGCCATGTTTATTCCAGTCCGGCTTGAAGATGATTTGCGAGATATCGCGGTTATTCGCCCATTTTGCCGCAATGTGATCAACGCCTTTTGGCGCACCACCATGGAGCAGAACAAGATCAGAATGTCTGGTGTGTAAGGCATCCAGAGCGGCGTAGACTCTGGTATGATCGCTATAATCCATGCCTCCGGCGATGATGACCCTGCTGCCTTCAGGTGTCAGGGCTTCTGCCCTGCGTACCTTCTCGGCCTTGATGTGGTCGCGGGCAGAACTACTGTGTACCTGACGATTGGCTTTAGACCCTTGCGCGGGCATCCAGCACCGCCCGGTATGCCCGGTGTAGAGCTTTGCCGCGTGGTCCCGGATGGTTTCGAAGTACTCAACGGTGCGTGAAGTCTGTCTGGATTTGTCTGTGAGTTGCTCTAGCATCCCGGATTTTATTTCCGTGCCATCCTGTTCGCGCATCAGTGTGCGAAGCTGATAGTTCATCTGATCGAACACCCGCTCAAGGCGGTTGATCTTGTGGTGGAAGATATTGACGATGTTCCAGTGCAGATCGTCGGTTTCAGCCTCGAGGCAGCTACCCTGAAAGACATAACCGATGTTGCTGAACAATCTTCTGCGATCACGCCTTGCAGCATCGTTGTGTTGGGCATAAAGCGGTGATCGGTTTCCCCGTTCATTGGGGTTGCGCCATAGAGTCCCATATTCATCATTACTTCTGCGGTGGCTGTTTCCTGATTCACAAAGTCGGGGTTTTCGTTGTTCATGATCGTATCCTTTTGGTTGGTGTTGTGCGGTGTCTTCCGCATGGGTGCCATCAGGAGACGGGAATGAGCGGGATCATGCAGGTGAACGCAGAGAACCCCGCAACACAGTGAAGGATGCCCAAAGGCAGATTTTTTTTGGTCCGCGAGGAATGCACAGCAGGGGAAAAAAGCCAGACGACGGCATCGCAGAGACCGCACCTGGCGCGATGAGATCCATTTCGGCGGAAGACCTCACAACAACCCAAAAGGATCATTGTACAACCTTGCCTCGACGCATTGAGGCAACAGGCCAGAGACAGCAACCATGATGGCGCTTAGGGAACAAGCACAAAAAAGGGCGTAGCCCCGCCCTATGTTTGATGGATGATTCAGAACGGTAGATCATCACCATTGTAATGATCGGCATCGGATAGCTGATCCGGCGGTGGTGTATCGTTTTGCCCGGGAGCATCCTCAAGTTTATCGAAAAACTGTACCTGAGAATGGATCGGGTTCAACAGAATTTCAGTCGTCCAACGCTTTTCGCCAGTATTGGAATCGGCAAATTCGCGGGTCTTGAGTATCCCCTGCACGGCAACCAGACGACCTTTGCGACCGTGCTTGCGCAGAATACCGATCAGACCTTTCTGGAACGTCACCACCCAGACGGCCAACGAGGGTAACGGAGTTTAACGATTTCATGACAGTTTCCTCTTTCGGATGGTTGTGTGAACAACCAACACTCTTTCCCTCGACCTCACTGTCGTCGTAGACAACAAAAAACTGCCGCGCAGACTATAGCGGCTCAGCTCAAGCGGCAATCCTGCCTGCCTTGTGGGCCTCATCGACATATTGCCCAAGACTCATGTCATAGTCGCTTTGAACGAGCGGTCACGCTCTACACTCAGACCGAAAGGCTCCTTAACCGATGTGATCTCGGAGATCGACACGCTGCCGAGTCCGGACTACCAAAGCCAAGGTCGCAAAGACCGAAAGCAATGTCGGGGTTTTCGGGATTAAGCTCAGAAATCAGCCAGTGCCCACGGTGTGAACAGCTTGACCACAGGCCAGTGGTCCCCGGTATGTCCGTCCCCGTTCCGATGTTGGAGATTGATTGCACCGTTTTTGAGCAGTTTCGCGCTCAGGCCACGGCGGTTCCTGATGCCCTGCATGAATGTCCCAAAAATGAAGTAAGGCTATTCGGCCACCGGATATTCCGCCATGATCCTGCCCAGCACATCGACGCCTTTGCTGCCGACGGGCACGAGCATCCGGCGTTGGTAAGCAATGATCTTGCTGATACAGCCCAGGCGGACAAGATTGTCAAGAATGGTTGATCCACCCCGGGTTGCAACCTCAATGCGGTTCTCGCCCATGCCGCGGCGGCGCTTGATCCGCAAGCCTTCGACCAGACTGTAGCTTTCGCTAGCCTCAATGCCAGCAAGGATGTCTTCTGCTGCAAGCTGGACTGCATCTAAAGCCATGGATTTACGGAATTTCGCCATTTCCCTGCTTTCCAGCTTGCAGCCTAACAGCACCTGACCGTCATCAGTCTTGAGACGATAAATCTTCATGTCCTCACCACCAATCGAACGCCAGATCGGTAACAGTGTTCCGGTGATCATCATAAATTCACTCCTGTCATCGTCCGGCAAGTTCTCCAACTGTGCCTGCCATACCCGATGCCAGGTCTCCTGATCGCATTCTTTCCATTCGGTACGGCGAAGCTCATGTAGCGTCATGCGTTGTCTGCTCGTTGGGCGTTCCAGTCGGACACAATCCAGTACAGCACCCGTATCAATGCACGATTTCGATGGTGTGGGTGACTGGATCGCTGCCATGCCCGATTGCTGATTAACCATGAACACGGCCTGGGCGCCACATTGTGCTATCGCCTGTTCCTGAGTCAGTGGATGTATAACTTGTCCATGCGCGCGATCTGCCAGCACCAGGCTTTCGCCCCCGTGTGTGGATCGTGATAGACTTCCTCACAATTCAGCGTGGTCATGTGTTCGACGGTCAGGGTTTCAATGCCAACGTTGTACTGACCGGATTCCTTCAAATCGGCGATGTAGTCATCAAGATTGCGGGCAAATTGCTCATACAGCATATTCTGCATCGCAATCGGCAAGGCCAGCAAACGGTTCCGAAACCGTGTCGTCTGGGGGAAGGTTTCTTCGCCCTGATCATTGCTGAGCCTCAATCCGGTCTGATCTTTAAATTCGCCTTCCGAACAGCCTGCAAACTGACTGTTCTGAATCTGCCGGAACAGGGTTTGCAACGCGGTACGGGCTTCACGGCTCTCCAGATTGTCCTCGGCACGGAACATCCCCTGGCCTCCGGTTTCGCGGTGGCCTTTGGTCATCGCCCCCAGGGTATCCAGTCTGCAGGCAATGGTCGATAAAAAGCGTTTCTCACCCTTGACGTCGGTCGAGACCGGACGGAAGATCGGCGCGTGAGGCTGATTGGTGCGGTTGGTATGCCCAAGCCCTTGTATCGCGTTATCCGCACGCCGCCAGGCCCGGCTCCAGCAGGTAGGGTGGATGCGCTGGCGTTGATTGTCGCAGCCCAGATCGGCGTGGTACGAACGTCCTGTGCCTCCGGCATCCGAGAATATCAGTATCTGTTTGCGCCCATCCATGAAGGCCTGGGTTTCAACAAGATTGGCACTTGCAGGGCGTTTATTGGACCTTCAAGGCACCATCCTCAAGGATCAATCGCGTGCCGCGTCCGGTGACCTCGGCTATGGCCTCATGACTAAAGTGATGGATGATCTGATCCAGTGCCGCGGGCACAGCGGGCAGGCACGCGAGTTGTTCAATCAGGGCATCGCGCATCGCCACGGCCTCCTGATTCAGTACAGGTTTGTCATCACTGTCATAGACCGAACGCGAATGGGTAATGCCCTTCTTATCCTCATAGACTTCGAACAGTTGCACCGGAAAGGCATGGCTGAGATAGTCCATCACATATTCACGCGGGGTGATATCAATGCCGAGATCATTCCATTCGTCGCTCGGTATCTGCTCAAGTCGTCGATTCAGCAGGGCTTCACTGGTCGAGACGATCTGGATCACTGGAGCATGGTCGCGTTCAAGATCGTGTTCGATGGATCGGATCAGGCTTGGACACTTCATCGAGGTGAGCAGGTGATTGAAGAAGCGCTGCTTGTTGCCCTCAAAAGTCGATATCGCCGCTGAGCGGCTGTTCGTGTTCAGGGCTTTACCATCCTGCGTCATATTGCTGGCTTCCATGGCCGTGTGGATCACGGCATAGGCTTCGGAATAGCTGTCATAGATGCCGGTCTGTTCATCCGTAAGTTCATGTTCCAGCATATCTACCGTCATGCCATCGTAGGATAAGGCGCGAGCGGTATAGAGACCATCGCCTTCATATCGCGTGAGATCACTTCCATTGCTGCAACGCCGCCTTGTTCAATCGAGGAGATGAAATCGGAACGATCCTGAAAGGCTGTGCCTTGTCCCCACAGCCCAAGCCGTTCGGCATAGGCGAGATTGGCGATTTCACAGTGGCTCCGGTTGTTGAGACGTGCACCACTCTGGCATCGGCCAGAGCGCGCTGCAGCTTCAGCCCAGGCCTGTTGTGAACAGGTCTTGATACCAAAGTGTCACGTCCGGCCCAGTACACAATCTGCTCAACGCGCGAACGCTTGCCCTGCTTCGCACCACTGCGTAAAGTGCCATAGGTGATAAAGAGGATACCTTCACCCATGGTGATGGCGGAGCCTTGCGCAAATTTGCTCAGTGAGACGATTTGCTTCGGATCACCACCCAGAGCTTGCCAGTCGCGGCGCGCATCTTCGAGCAGTTTATCGTTTTTGCTGATCCAGAGGGCACGTTTACGGCTCTGGGCAAAGTTGGACATGATGATCCCCGCTACCTGACGGCCTTTGCCACAGCCGGTGCCATCACCCAAAAACCAGCCACGGCGGAATTGCATTTCTCGAAATTCTTCCTCGGAATGGGTCACGATATCAAAGTGCTGATCAACCCTGTAGGTACCGGGCAGGATCTTGCTGTGGGCTTCCTCGGCGTAGATGACGCTTTTCAGTTGGGCTTCCGAGAGAAGCCCTTCCATGATGAGGCGCGCGGGCAATTTTGGCTTGGCCGTTGGCACTGGTGGCAACACCGAGTTCATTGCAGCGGATTGCACCAGTTTGGTCGGATGCTCCTTTGCACCCTCGATACGGATCACCTGAGGCTGCTAGGTCTCATACAGGCAATCGCTGATGTCTTGATCAATGTTTTGATCCTGAATCGTATACTCAAGCCATTCAGCATCCTTGATGCGGATCGGTTCGTCATTCGCCGGAGCAATCGAAACGGGCTTTGCGATCCGTTGCACTTTGGGTTGTAAACGTACCACTGAAGCAGCAAGTTCAGCCCGTTCTGGCACCTGATGATGAATCGCCTCAAGCAATT